>NZ_JAAHFV010000045.1:0-29631 GCF_010672755.1 Moorena sp. SIO1F2 | reverse complement strand
ACCAGTTTGTAAGACTGCTCTAGCAGCAGAGGTAGCATCACCACCGCCTTTTAATTCTACTCGCTCGAAATAGGGTTTATCCCCTTCTCGGAAGTTAGGGTTTGGCTGATAAACTACAGTATCCCCTGGCTTAAATTCTACGACCTGATAGGGACCAGTTCCTACAGGCATCAAGTTGGCTGGTGCTTGTCGTGCATTGGCACCATTGAAATCTTGGTACAAATGGCGTGGCAAAATCATGCCAGCACTACCGGAAAAGACTAAAAACCAAGCTGGATTAACATCCTTGAAGTTGACTTTGACTGTATAGTCGTCGATTGCTTCAACGTTTTTGATAGTTTTATAGGTACTAGCACTAGTCGAGCCTACTGCTGCATTGGTGATGAATTCGTAAGTGAACACCACATCAGCAGCGGTGAAAGGGGTGCCATCGGACCACTTTACATTGCGCTTTAGTTTCCAAGTCACCGACTTACCATCAGCCGCAATTCCACCATTCTCTACCGTAGGGACTTCTGCTGCCAAAAACAGCACCATCTCCCCATTTTTGTCATAACTAGTCAGGGGTTCCAGGGTAATCCGACTGGCTTCGGAATCCTTGTAACCATTGGAAAGATGAGGATTGAGGATAGTGGGTGCTTGCCAGTACAGTAGCTTCAAAGTACTGTCCTGGTTGGACTGTAAAACTCCACTATCAGGGGAATTACAGCCAGTTAAACACAGAATACTCAATAGAATCAGGATATAGTATCTAGTCAAAAATCGTCCCACCAACTTTTCTCGTTCACATAAATTTGCCGCAATTGTTGCAATTCTGCCTCAAAACGTACACGTTTGACTAGACCAACCAATTTTTACCACTCGGGATTTATAGTTGATTTTAGATAAGCATTCAGCTATCAGCTGAATGCTTAGGATTTTAGATATGGTGATTACGGGTAATTTTTTGCTAAGTATTGTTAATATAAGTAGTATTACCTTGATGTTTCTTTACATGAGGTTTTTTGATGCGATCGCCCTGAGATAATTCTATGGTTTAAGGGCGATCGCTTTTCATAGTTTGCTCGATTGAACTATTAAACTATAAACTTCATCAATTGTCAAGTATGGGTTTAGTCAGACTGAAAGTACGAGAACTAGCACAGGAAAAGGGCTGGACACTTAAGGAAGTTTCTGACCGTTCCGGAGTGATTTACAGCACTGTAAGGCACTATGCCCGCTGTCCTGGTCTAAAAACAATTGACTATACTTCTATGGATAAATTAGCGAGGACGTTTGATGTGATGGTTCAGGACTTAGTCGAGATTTTAGAAGAGTGAAGCAAACCAGCGCTAAAGTCTTAAATCTTTCTAAACGTAAGCTATCAGCTATCAGCTATCAGCTATCAGCTATCAGCTATCAGCTATCAGCTATCAGCTATCAGCTATCAGCTATCAGCTATCAGCTATCAGCTATCAGCTGATGCGCAATCGGTGCTTTTGAATAAAATAAGCTGACAGCTGACCACTGACGGCTAACTACTGACGGCTGACCACTGACCGCTGACCACTGACCGCTGACCGCTGACCGCTGACCACTGACCGCTGACCACTGACCGCTGACTGCTCACTGCTAAATGCTTAGCCATCTCAAGGATCGGAATTGACGGGATTCTGTTCAAAGGATCGAATTGTCCCAGCACGACAATCCCGGAGCCAAGTCTTAACCGCTTGACCAATAACACCATTAGTACTTTCCCGTGGGGGTGTGGGAAGTTTGCCTTCTGAAACAGAACCAATACGGGAAAAAATCATCACTAAGCGCCAGCCATCAGAGCTTTTGGTCAAAAATAGCCAGTGATAATTCTGAAGCTCTACAGCTTTATCCTTGAAATACTTGCGCTCTAGGGTAGTTAGAAAGATTTGTTGAAGTGCTTCGCTATCCGTTGGGTTAGGTACGGTCGTGGATTGAAACGACTTAAGGGGCAGAGGTTCAAACTCTGGCTTTCCTGCCACGATGACATAACTGAAATTGTCCAGAGTCGAGTCTGAGCGCCGCGCTCTCTGAATCACTCGATTGGCATAGCTAGGTAAATCCTTAAGCAATAGGGAGGTTAAGGTTTCCACCTCTACCGAACAGGTTTGATCGGGTGAAGGTTCAAGGTTGGCAGGTCGGAAGAACTTTGAAGGGTTAAGGTTGGGAGGTTGGAGGTTAGTAGATTGTTCGCGTAGCGTGGCCAATAGGCCAAGGTTGGCAGGTTGAAAGTTGATAGGCTGAAAGTTGATAGGTTGAAAGTTGATAGGTTGAAAGTTGATAGGTTGGAGGTGGTTTGGTTGTTGGGCTTTGGCGTTCGAGTAGGGTAGGTTGAACAGTAGACCTCTTTCAAAAGTAGTTTTCTGATACTGTTCTTGATGCAATAGCGAGTGGGGGTTTCCCCCAAGACCGCGCTGCATTGCTTTTCGTGAATTCTTGTCCACTGTTCCCTGTTCCCTGTTCCCTGTTGCCAACTTCTGAAAGAACGCTAGTTGAAACTGTTCTGGGAAACCTTCCAGGTTCAACTTGCTAAGGTTCAACCCATTAATCTGTAATCCCAAGTAAGCAATGAGAAGTAATCCCATCAGCTGAAAGCTATACACTAGTACCAGCTAATTCCTCACAAATCCTATTCCAGGCAGCCACTGGGTCGTCAGCAGCGGTAATTGGTCGCCCTATGACTAGGTAATCTGCACCAGCTTGTAGAGCAGCTACTGGGGTCATTGCCCGTCGTTGATCACCTTGTTCGGACCATTGGGGGCGTACTCCTGGACAAACCAGGAGAAAATCATCACCACACACTTGTCGTAGCTGTGATACTTCCATGGGGGAGCACACTGCCCCATTCAAACCTGACTCTTGAGCTAGTAGTGCCATTTGTAAGACAAATTCGGGCAACTCGATCGGAATTTTCAGGTCAAAGGCCAAATCCCGGGAATTGAGACTGGTCAGTAGAGTAATACCAATTAACTTCGGGGGGGGACATCCCGCTGTCAAAGCTCCCTCAACCGCCGCTTCAGCCGCTCGTTTAAGAGCATTGCGACCAGCAACGGCATGAATGGTGATTAAGTCCACACCATAGGCGGCTGCAACCCTTGTTGCTCCAGCTACCGTATTGGGGATATCGTGAAATTTAAGATCCAGAAATATCCGCTTTTGCCGATGTTTGAGAGCATGAATAATCTCAGAACCAGTGCTCACAAACAGTTCCAGACCTACTTTCCAAAAGCTAACCTCAGGCAACTGTTCCACTAATGCGATCGCATCTTCCAGGCTCGGCACATCCAAAGGAACAATAATCCGATCTTCAACCATCAACCTCCTAACCTCCTAACCTTCTAACCTACTAACCTTCTAACCTTCTAACCCTGGCCTTTCGGCCACGCGATCGCGTTCAACCTACTAACCTTCTAACCTTCTAACCTTCTAACCTTCTAACCTCCTAACCT
Source organism: Moorena sp. SIO1F2 (assembly GCF_010672755.1). Lineage (NCBI taxonomy): Bacteria > Bacillati > Cyanobacteriota > Cyanophyceae > Coleofasciculales > Coleofasciculaceae > Moorena > Moorena sp. SIO1F2. The sequence goes on along the minus strand of NZ_JAAHFV010000045.1, from coordinate 26,170 downwards.
CCTAACCTTCTAACCTCCTAACCTTCATTGATACCTTCAACTCACTAAACGGGCAAACTTCTTTTTCCCCACCTGCAAAACCTTTCCCACCAATTGATCAGGGGAATCAAAGGTCTGGTCAACCGCTGAAATGCGATCGCCATCCAACTTAACACCTCCCCCTTGAATCTGTCGCCTTCCTTCGCCACTACTTTGGCACAAACCCGACTCTTTAAGGATATAGAACAACTTAGCGGGAAACTCCACAGAAGACAATGAAAATTCTGGCACAGAATCCCCCGTACCAGTGGTGCTACCCTTTACTAAGTTCAGTGCTGCTTGCTGAGCTTCTTTTGCCGCTGCTTCACCGTGATATTGGCTCACAATAGTCAGAGCCAATTGTTTTTGCTGCTCCCGTGGCTGTGCTGGAAGCTGATCCAATGGCACATTAGTCAACAGCTCAAAATATTGCTCCAACAGATCATCTGGTGTCCCCTCCAGCTTCGAGTACATGGTCAGGGGATCATCTGACAAGCCAACATAATTCCCCAAAGACTTGGACATTTTCTGTATCCCATCCGTCCCAATCAAAATTGGCAGCAGTAAGCCGAACTGGGGAGATTGCCCAAAATGCCGTTGTAAATCCCGTCCCAAGGCAATATTAAACTTTTGGTCAGTTCCCCCTAACTCCACATCAGCCTTGACTGCCACAGAATCATAGCCCTGCATCAATGGGTAGAGAAACTCATGGAGGAAAATAGGATTTTGTTGTTGATAGCGTTCAGCAAACCCTTCCTTCGCCAGCATTTGCCCTACGGTCATAGTGGCTAACAAGTCAATAATCTCAGACAAATCCAACTGGTTAAGCCACTCGGAGTTATAGCGAATTTCTAGCCGTCCTGGGGTATCAAAATCTAGAATAGGGCGCACCTGTGACAGATAAGTTTCAGCATTTTCCTTGACCTGAGCTGGTGTTAACTGGCGACGCACCTCAGACTTCCCAGTAGGGTCACCGATTCTAGCGGTAAAGTCACCAATAATTAAGACAGCGGTATGACCAGCATCTTGGAATGCCCGTAACTTTCTGACTGGGATACTATGACCTAAGTGGAGATCGGCACCGGTTGGGTCTATACCTAACTTAACCCGTAAGGGACGCTCAGCTTGCTTGAGCCGAATAGCTAGATTTTCACTCGGATCCTGAGAATCCGGTTGTAGGGGAAAAATTTCACTGGTACCTCTGTCTAGCCAAGCTAGCTCGTTAGAAAGGGGGATTTCAAAATTTGACATCGGTTGGGACTATGGTTGGGAATTAAGTAGGTTAGTTAGATTTATTTTAAGGATCGTTTACAAATTCTAAGCAGCTAGACCGACACTTGCCATGCACCATGTCTAAATGCCGCTAACTATTATACAAAAGGCCGTTGACAACCCTTACGACATGCCCATTAAGCCCACTCTTGTAACATAGCTATTAAATCCCCCACGCTTTAGCCTCTTGAGGGTTCAATCGGTGGATGCATCTGCCACAGGGACTGCATCAAGACGGGAAATGACCGTCGTAGAATACAAAAAGGTATGAATTGGCTGGAATTAACCCTAATTCAAAAATTATTTATCGCTACAGTAGTTGAAGCTGAAGTTGAAGCTTACTTATAGGGCTTGACACTTATCCATAACCTCCTGGCATTATTAAGAAATTCGATGCTCAAGACTTGTAAGTCATCCTGCTCTGCCCACCTATCCTTGGAATTGTCTTATAGAAAGGTACTTATAGAAATTCAAAAAAACACCCCAAGCACAGCCCCTAGCTTACATGTCTGTTCTTTAGTAAGGAAATGAAATCACCGTGTCATCTAGCACTATTCCACAACCACAAGATCGGAAAAATCGGAAAAGAAAGCCTTCACAAGTATTGCAGTTTGTGCAAGGGGTGGCTCAGGTAACTGGAGGGACTATCCTCGGGGTTACCATGTTAGCTAGCTCGATTGTAGCTGGTGGACTTGTGGGCTTAGCGACTAGCTTCCGTAACCTGCCAGATGTGCGCATGCTCCGGAACTACACACCAACAGAAACAACCTACATTTACGATGTCAAGGGTAGACCCCTAGTTAGCCTTCATGGGGAAGCAAATCGGGAAGTGGTCGAATTCGGCCAAATCAACCCTCAACTCAAGCGGGCTGTACTAGCTATAGAAGACAGTCGCTTCTACATGCACTATGGGGTTAACCCCAATAGCGTTGGTCGTGCTTTCTTAGTCAACTGGAGACAAGGGACAGTAGTGGAAGGGGGTTCTACGATCACCATGCAGTTGGTGAAAAACCTGTTTCTGTCTCGGCAACGCACCTTTAGCCGCAAAATCACTGAAGCTGTACTCGCTATCCGAGTTGAGCAAATCTTCTCTAAAGACGAGATTATGGAATTGTACCTTAATCAAATCTATTGGGGTCACAATAACTATGGCATTGAAACAGCTGCCCGGAGCTACTTTGTTAAGCCAGCCTCTGAGCTATCCTTAGCCGAGTCAGCGATGTTGGCAGGGCTAATTCAGTCCCCAGAAGAATACAGTCCCTTCAGCAACTACTCTAAAGCTAAAGAGCGACAAGCCGTGGTCTTAAGGCGGATGCGGGATTTGGGATGGATTACAGCAGCCCAAGAAAAAGAAGCTAAGGAACAGCCCCTGTTAATTGGCAAAAGTACCTCCTGGACGACCAGTAAATTACCTTTCGTCACAGAAGCTGCTGTCGTGGAGTTAAAAGAGCGATTTGGTCAGGAGGCGGTCACCAAGGGCGGAATGCGAGTTCAGACCACGGTTGACTACTACTTCCAAAAGCAGGCAGAAAAGATCATTAATCGTGCTCATTACACCCTACGTCGCCGTGGACTTTACGATAATCAAGTGGCATTAGCCGCCGTTGATCCCCGTACCCATTTTGTGAAAGCGATAGTCGGGGGGTACAGCTATGAAAAGAGCAAGTTCAACCGTGCTACTCAAGCTCGACGTCAGCCTGGGTCATCCTTTAAGCCATTTGTTTACTATACTGCCTTTGCCACAGGTAAATATGCCCCCGGTTCCACTGTTTACGATACCCCCGTGCGCTATCGAGATGGTAGAGGCTATTACAGACCCAAAAACTATGGTGGTGGCTACTCTGGTGCCATGAGCATTCGCACCGCAATTGTTCAATCGAGCAATGTGCCAGCGGTAAAGATTGGCAGGAGAGTGGGACTGGATAAAGTCGTTGATGTGGTTAAGACCCTTGGGATTAAGAGTCCCATGCAACCAGTGTTATCCTTACCCCTAGGGTCAGTTGGGGTAACACCATTGGAAATGGCAGGAGCCTATGCTACCTTTGCCAATAATGGCTGGCACTCTGACACTACTTTAATTGTCCGAGTGACCGATAGTAAAGGCAATGTGCTGCTAGATAATACCCCTAAGCCTAAGCTGGTGCTAGATCAATGGGCGGTTGCTTCCCTTAACCATACCCTAACCGGTGTAATTAACGGAGGTACCGGAAAATCTGCCCACATCGGGCGTCAGGCGGCAGGTAAAACGGGAACAACCTCTTCAGAGCGAGATGTGTGGTTTGTGGGATATGTACCCCAGATGGCTACGGCAGTTTGGATTGGTCGAGACAACAACCGACCCCTTGGGCGAGGGGTAACAGGTGGTGGCTATGCCGCACCGATCTGGCGGAGGTTTATGGCTTACGCTTTGCGGAACGAGCCAGTGAGATACTTCCCTCGACCCACAAAATTTAAGCGTCCTCGATCCAGATAAATTCTAGATAAAATAGGGATATCAGCCGTCATGATTGGCGGCTCCCTACTGACGCACTCTCAGCCCTCAGCTGTCTTGGGAGATGTCCATCTATCCCCACCCCCACCAAAGGCTAACGTACTACGATTGTTTCTCTACGTCTGACTTCATCCGCTCCAATGTCATGTTCATCTGGTCAAACATCTGCTGAGGGGTGATCCCAAACTGACCTAACTGAGTATTGAGCTGCTCTATGGTCATCTGAGCCATGAAGTCATCAGATAATTCGAAGCGCTTCATAAAAATCCGATAGCGCTCCATCATCTGTTCCATCTGATCGATGAAAATCTTTTTGCCTTCACGGTCAAACTTGCCATAGTCGTTGCCCAATTTAATCAGGTCTTGGTAATCTTCAAACAGCTGTTTTGCCTCTTTTTGGACAATTTCCGAATCAAAAAAACCCATTGCTCTTACCTGTCAACCGGTTTGGTTGTACTCAATCGCCGCTTCTAATCACATTTTAATGTAGCGTTAAACCTGGACAAAATTCGGTTTTCCGTATTAGTCCGTTGAAGGTTGTTCGCGATCGCGTGGCCTATTGGCCAAGGTTAGACCGTTGAAGGTTAGACCGTTGAAGGTTAGACCGTTGAAGGTTAGACCGTTGAAGGTTAGACCGTTGAAGGTTAGACCGTTGAAGGTTAGACCGTTGAAGGTTAGACCGTTGAAGGTTAGACCATTCAAGGTTAAAGCCTTAACAACTCAAAGCCAAATCGATCACTGGGAAACTGTAACCTGTGAACCTGTAACCTGTGAACCTGTAACCTGTGAACCTGTAACCTGTGAACCTGTAACCTGTAACCTGTGAACCTGTAACCTGTGAACCTGTAACCTGTGAACCTGTAACCTGTGAACCTTCAACCTGCCAACCTTCAACCTTCAACCTGTAACCTGTAACCTGTAAGTTTCCACTCTGAGATAAGTAATTATTATAGGAACATAGGATTGACAGTATTTGGATATCCACCAAGCTATTCAACGCGGGTCAAAGCAAGTATGTTGAGCAAGCCAAAAAGCCGCAAAGTCGCTTCCCTACTGGCCTTGAGTGGGGTAGTTATCCCCGTTTGTGGATTACACAAATTTTATCTCGGACAACCCTTCTGGGGAGTAATGTACTTACTCCTGTGTTGGACACCCATTCCTCGAATTGCCAGTGCTATAGAGGGGGTGTGGTATTTACTACAAAGTCAAGATCAGTTTGACCTCAATTTTAACCTTGGTATTGAGTCTACAGTATCTTCCTCAGACAATCCATCGGCTGGGATTGACCCGGCCAAGGTAGGGGAAATTGCTGATGCCCTAAGACAGCTAGACAGCCTGCGTCAGGAGGGACTAGTGTCTGAGTATGAATTTGAACAAAAACGTCGTCAATTACTTGACCTAATTGCTTGAGTTTCATGGCAATTTTTGATTGGCTATCACCCAAGACTCCACAAAACCCGAATCAGCAATCAATTCAGCAGAGGCTAAAGCGTGACCCCTACTATCGGCTACAATCTACAGAAGAAATTGCTGTAGCTGCCAAATTGGGGCTCACCATTGATGTGAATCAAGCTGGTGTGGATGACTGGCTGAGATTGCCAGGGATATCTATCCATCAAGCGCGATCGCTTTTTGAACTCACCAGCAGCGGTGTGCAATTTTGTTGCTTAGAAGATTTGGCCGCTGCCCTAGGTTGGTCAGTACAACGTCTGACACCCTTGCAACCAATTTTGAGGTTTTGTTACTACGATGCGGAGAGTTTAGTAACGCCTCAGCTAGTCAACCCTAACACTGCATCTCTAGAACAGTTGACGAAAATTCCAGCAGTGGACTTGTTTTTAGCTAGAGCGATCATGCAAAATCGCTTTGATGGTGGCCCATACCGTAATTTAGCTGACCTTCAACGACGCCTTGAGCTTAATCCTCAGCTGACATCTGAGTTAATGTACTATTTAATCTTTTGAGATTATTAGTTTGAGCTTACTAGTTTGAGATCCTATCCAGTTGACTACTTATCCTTCTTGGTTGGGAGTCACTTAAAACTAGAAACTAGAAACTAGAAACTAGAAACTGGAAACTTGTCAGTGGCGAAGTCACAACTGACAACTGACAACTGACAACTGACAACTGACAACTGACAACTGACAACTGACGACTGACAGCTGACAGCTGATAGCTGTTGGCGTAGCCTGCGCGTAGCGCATATGCTTACCACAAAAAACAAAAAAGGAACAGACTACTAAAGAGTGGTCTAGTTCCTACACAGAAGTGGTTGAATCAGCTATGCCGACGAAAAAATCCGGTAATCTTTCAAAGTTTTAGGTTAGACCAATTCCTTAGACTTGCGCTTTAATGAAGTCAAGCTTAATCCCAGTAAGCTTAGGCTAAACAAGCCCATTGTCATGGGTTCAGGAACAGGTTTAGAATTGGAAGGATCTCCAGGATTGGCAGTTATATCAACATTAATATCAGCCTTGGTAAGAGTAAAAGAACCCGTAGCACCTAGCCAGCCAGACATACCAAAGTTAGTGTTTTTGCCATTAGCTCCAACCCCAACCTGGAAGGCGTATTTACCATTTTCAGGTTTTTGGTAAAGATTCAGTTCCTTGCCATCGTAGAAACCTAGGCCAGTTAAGGTAGCCCGAGTTTCATCCATGTTATAGTAGTACCAAGTACTAGTATCGACGGGGCCACCTTTTTCTACGTATTCAGACTTTGGTAGTTCCTTTTTCGGTCCTCCCCAAGGTTCTGGTGTGCTATTGAACCAAATATCAACGTCCCATTTTTTAGTATCATCTAACTCGGAAACGATGGTACCCAACAAATTAGCAGTCCCATCATTGTATTCATTAAAGATACCTGAAGTGTCAAATACAAACCTCCCTGAGTCCAACTCAGGAAACCAGAAAGCGTGTCCTGACAAATCAGTGTCTTCTGGGTAGATATGAGCTTCATCGGCTAACCAGGACTTGAGGATATCAGCTGCCTGGGCTTCTCCTACTGCTCCCAAAACTATAGACCCTAAAACTAATCCACTGCTTAAAAATTTAGTTATTTTCATTTTTTAGACGCCCTAGTTATTTGAATAAATTAATTAATTGACTTGAGTCTGTAACTAATTGGTTGACTAATTGTTTGACTAACTCGTTCGCGTAGCGTGGCCAACGGCCAATCATAGCCTGAGCTATCAGTAAAATCACTTTCAGTAAATTAACTGATATTTATAGTCTGCCAATCTGATGGTTGCGATCGCGTTAGTGCTAACGTATAACTTTTGTATTATTTTTGTATACAGCGTTTTTCATAACTATTAGGTGCGCTTTCCGGATCTAATTATTAAATTCGCCACGGGTCGCACCTGAGGTACACAGGATTTTTTCCCTCTTCCCACTTCCGACTTCTCTGTTCCGGTGATCCGCTGTTCCCTGTTCCCTAAAACCTTAGGTACGCTCTTACCATTAAGAATTAAATTCGCCACGGGTCGCACCTCAGGAATCTGTACCTCACCCAATTGACAACTGCTGTAAATTCATAGCAATAAAAAAAATACCATCACCTTTCAACTGGCTCCAAACTTGATTTCCTGACCCGGAGCTAATCTCTAATCATAAGAAAAGAGCCCCTGGATTTTTTCCGTCCTATTCAGGACTATCAAGGAGCCACTTCTAACCCAATCAGATCAAGTCCCGATCAGGGACTGCATCAAGACAATGGTGTTAACTATACCAAATTATCGAAAACTACTTCTTCCCTCCCCCCTCTACCCACGCGCCCCCGCCCCTCTAACCACACTCTTCCCCCGATTCCCGATTCCCAATTCCCGATTCCCGATTCCCGATTCCCGATTCCCGATTCCCGATTCTTTGGGCGTAGCGATATAGCTTGACAAGTGAAGCTTAATTGAGGGAAACTCTAGGTTATCCTATGGGAGGGCGAAGCAAAAGCAGATAAAACCTAGGGTTTCAGCCATTAATTCCTTGCCCGAATTACTTACTTGCCCGAATTACTGGCTCGAATGGGTCGCCCTTAACCAAAAATCCACGACGCCAGACTTTCCATCGGAGGGGTTCTATGCCGGAAAACACGATTTCAGCAGAAATTCAGTCATCCCCCAACCACTCTAGACAAGCTGCTTTAGCTCTACAACAGCTTGGCTTTCGGATACTGCACATTGGACCGACTATCAGTGTACAAGCCCCGCAATCCCTGTGGGAATCAACTTTCAATGTTTCCTTCCAACCACAGCAGAAAACCCTGATCCAGGAGATAGATGGCAGTGAGGTTACCTATCCCAAAGCTGCGGTTGACAATCTACAAATTCCTGAGCAACTACAAACCTTGGTAACTGGGGTGATGTTTGTAGAACCCCCAGAATTTTTCTGATCGCTCAAGCGCGGAAGCTGAGGCCGTTGGCCACGCGGGGCGCGTTCGCTTCATCGCGTAGCGTGGCCAACGGCCAATCCAGTTAACGATAATCCGAACATTGTCCAGGCTAGAGGGACGATCGGGTCGTGCCTTTACTGTATCGTGCCTCTAGTTTTCTATGGTCAAATGTTCAATAGTAAAAAGTTGCCAATAAAATTTTAAACTAAAGCCGAACAAAACAAAAGTACCCACGAGGGTGACGTCAATATGTGATCACAGATACCAAACTAAAGAAGTAAACCAAAGAAGTAAAACAACTTGGTTTGTTGATCAAGAAAGACAGCGATAGTCATCAACCGCTGATCTAACTAGGATTTAACTAACAGGAGAATTATGATACAACAACTACAGACGGGAGTTGAGCGAGTTTCCTTTGAAGCCATTCTCGTATCAGAAAGTGGCCAGTCCATGTTCGCCACTGACACCTACCTCCAACCGGAGAATCTTCAACAATTTGCTCCACCCCCTGGACGGGGCATTCAAGCTGCAAATATTTTACAATCCCTTGGCTTTCGCGTCCAGCAAATCGGAACCTTTTCCATTAGTGCTGATGGACCACGGGAACTGTGGGAACGGGTCTTTAGCACCCGAGTTGAACGGGATAGCCAACTCATTAGCGAGGCTCATCCTCAACTGGGAGAAGTGACCTTCTTGCGCCATGTTGCTGGTGCTCCCTTTACCATTCCCCAAGAGCTATTTGGGTTGATAGAGCGCGCTTATCCCCAACGTCCACCCATTTTATTTGAGTCGCCACTGCCTCCACGGGTTCGTTATCATCACCTCAATGTTCCCTCCGATGTAGCTATGGTATGTCGCTCGACCCCTGTCCACAAAGTCGGGGTAACCGGTAAAGGCGTTTTAGTAGCAATGGTAGACACTGGATTCTACAAGCATCCCTTTTACGAGTGGCATGGCTACAACTACCAGGCAACCCTGGCACCAGATGCTAAAAACGTGGAGCGGGATGAGAGTGGTCATGGCACCGCTGAAGCAGCAAATATTTTTTCCAATGCACCGGATATTGACTTTATTGGTGTCAAAATGGGGAGTAACCCCACCCTGGCCTTTAAGATGGCATCGGATTTACATCCAGCGGTGATGAACAACAGCTGGGGCTTCAGTATTCCAGAAGGGCCTCTACCGAATTTCCTCAAGCCCCTAGAGGCAGCAGTTATTGAAGCAGTCAAAGAGCGTGGTATTACTGTCTGTTTCTCTGCTGGTAACGGACACTATGGATTTCCTGGTCAGATGCCGGAAGTGATTTCTGTGGGTGGAGTCTATGCCCACGATACTGTTGAGGGCAATGACTTTCGGTTAGAAGCTTCCAACTACGCCAGTAGCTTTGATAGCCAAATTTATCCAGGACGCCACGTCCCTGATCTTTGTGGACTGGTGGGAATGCAACCCCGGGCTGCCTATATCATGTTGCCCGTTGAACCAGGGGACGAAATTGACCGAGGCTTGGGCGGTGGTCAGTATCCGAATCAGGACGAAACGGCTACTGATGATGGCTGGGCAGTGATCAGCGGTACTAGTGCTGCTTCTCCCCAAGTAGCGGGTGTTTGTGCCTTGCTTAAGCAGGTGCAACCTGGTCTGTCTCCATCCCTGATTAAGCAGATTCTACGGGCATCAGCGCGAGATGTTAAGCTGGGCAAAAGCTTCCATGGTCAACCAGCAGGAGAGGGACACGATGGAGCAACTGGCTCCGGTTTGGTGGATTCCTATGCAGCCTATAAGTTAGCTCGCTCCGTGACCATCCGCAATGTTCATGACTTGCCAGCACCTCGATGAAATAGTGGTTCTCAAATAGGTGAGGTATATTTGAGATTTTAGGGAGTCAGAAGTCAGAAGTCAGAAGTCGGGAATCGGGAATCGGGAATCGGGAATCGGGAGTCGGGAATTGGGAGTCGGGAATTGGGAGTCGGGAATATCACCACACTCCCATAAATCCCATATATCCCTATATTCCCATCTCCCCACCTCCCCATCTCCCCATCTCCCCATCTCCCCATCTCCCCATCTCCCCATCTCCCCACACTTCCCTCTCTTCCCCTGCTCCCTGTTCCCTACTCCCTGTTCCCTTTGCTACATATGCTGACTAATAAGATAATCGCCCATCGTGGGGCTTCTAATTGTGCCAAAGAAAATACTATTGAAGCTTATGAGAAAGCGATTGAACTTGGGGCTGACTTTATCGAATTTGATGTCAGAATAACTAAAGATGGGGTATTGATTTCCCATCATGATCCAATGATAGCTAATCAAGCTATCAGTCAGTTAAGGTTTGCTGAAATAAATCGCATTGCTGGTCAGCAAGGGTTTAGAGTTCCTACGGTTGAGGAAATTTTAAGACTGACTCGTAACAAAATTAAACTAGCGGTTTAATTAAAAGAAGAAGGCTATGAAGAAAAAGTCATGGCCTTAGTAATGGGATATATCAAAATAGATGACTTTGTTATTTTATCATTTAATGTTTCATCGTTAAGATGGATAAACTTGAATTACCCTACGGTTAAAACGGGATTGTTATTAAGCAAAAAAAAGAATAATTTTCTGATTATATTACTCAGACTTTTGGGAATTTGGGTGTTTCAGAAACTGATCAGACTTACCCCCGATATCCTAGCACTACAGTGGGAAACGTTAAAATTTGGTTTATTGGAAATTGCTGCTAAACAGGACAAACCGGTTTTTGTTTGGACTGTAAATGATCAAAAAATGATTGGAGAGCTTCTAAATGATAATCGGATACATGGTATAATTACCGACAAACCTGACTTAGCTCGTCAGCTATTAGCTATCAGCGGTCAGCGGTCAGCGGTCAGCGGTCAGCGGTCAGCAGACTTAACTCAGATTAAACGAATGCTTACCTCTGTTATTCAAAAGTGTTCGGTGTAGCTTGCCCATAGCGCATAAGCACCTCAAGTAGCGTGCGCGTAGCGCATTAGCTGATACGCGACACGCTGATAGCTTACGAACCTATTCACTAATCTTGAATATACTCTTCGCCATTGATCAGAGCTATCTCGGCTCTTACAAATTCTCGTCCTAGGTAAAGGGCGTGATCGAAACGACTCAAAGGACAGGGTTTAGTTTCTTCGGTAATTTTCATGCCTAGTTCCTTGGCTGTCCTACCTTTGAAAATAGCGGTGGGAGTACGGTTTAATTTAACATCGCAGGGAAATGGTTCTCCGGTTTCTGGATCAACTGCTAACCCTTTGTCATTAATTTTGTTACTGTAGTGTTCGGCACAGATCAGACTTGCATCTCGGTCTATGTAAATAATAAAGTAGCCCTCTGGATCGAGTTCAATAAAGCGTTGGGAGAGCTTTTCATCAATAGCAGTAATGTTTTGGGCAGTGATCATCATGGGAACGGTCAAGGGCTAAAGCTGATGGCAAATCCCAATATTATAACGTTAACAGAACAATTAGACAAGCTCAGAGATGAGGATAACAGGGAAACACAGCGGGACGCAGCAGGTGTGGGAGGTGTGAGGAGTTACTTGGTCAGTTACTTAAAAAAGTTGATAAATTTCACGGCCATACTTACTCTAGATTTAGTATAGTAGAGCTTGGGAATTAAATAGTTAACCCTAGTGGTAGTGTTGTACCTTGGGGTTACCCAGCCATGGTGTAATATATCTAAGATTCTGAGCAACGAGTGAAAAGGCCACAAACCCTCTCGGCAAAAACTATAAGCCAAATCAATCCAGATTTAGTATAGTAGAGCTTGTGAATTCCATAGTTAACCCTAGTGGTAGTGTTGTACCTTGGGGTTAGCAAGCCATGGTGTAATATATCTAAATTCCGTCCAACCAGTGAAAATGCAACAAACCCTATCGGCAACAAGCGTAAGCCAAAATCAAGCTCATATTCAGGTGATCAGACGGGATGGTTCTTTCGCTCCCCTTGATATTTCCAAAATTCGTTCTGTTGTTGATTGGGCTTGTGCTGGCAAGGATGTCAATCCGATCACTCTAGAAGCTGGACTAACTACCCGCTTGCGTGATGGTGTTACTACCAGAGAGATTCAGGAGAATTTGATCAACTGTGCCCTGGAAATGTGTAGTCCTGATCAGCCTGACTGGCGCTATGTAGCAGGACGACTGCAGATCTGGAGTCTCTGGAAAGACACCCTGGTAAACCGTGGTTATGAGTACGGTGACTACCCTAGAACTGTTCGCTCTAAAGTAGAGTCTGGTCAATATGACCCCAGTATCTTAACCTATACGACTGAGGAGCTAAAAGAAGCAGGTTCTTGGATTAATCGGGATTGGGACACGGATTATGATTATGCAGGGGCTGTACTGCTAACTCGTCGGTATCTCCTGGCGGATGAGTTGCCCCAAGAGGCATTTTTAACTTGTGCTCTGCTGCTAGGGTCAGTGGAAGTCCCGGAAGATAGACTAGGTTGGGCAAGGCGATTTTATGAAGCGATCGCACAACGGAAAATATCTCTAGCGACCCCGATCCTGGCTAATCTCAGAATTCCTAAGGGGTCTCTGTCTTCCTGTTTTATCACTAGCATTGATGACAACCTGGAAAGCATCTTTGAAGGAATTACTGATACGGCCAGAATCTCCAAAAACGGTGGTGGTGTTGGGGTCAATGTTAGCCGGATTCGCTCAACGGGTAGCTGGGTGATGGGCAAAGCCAATGCTTCGGGAGGGGTAATTCCTTGGATTAAACTGCTAAACGATACTGCGATCGCAGTTAATCAAGGAGGCCGTCGGGCAGGGGCAGTCACCGTTAGTGTGGATGTGTGGCATCTCGATGTGCCAGAGTTTCTGGAGATGCAAGCGGAAAATGGGGATCCCCGGCGCAAGGCTTATGATATCTTTCCCCAATTGGTGATTCCCGATGAGTTTATGCGTCGGGTGGTTAATAAAGAAGACTGGACGTTAATCGATCCCTATGAAGTACGGATCAAGCTAGGGATTGAGCTATCGGAACTTTGGGCAGAAGAGTTTGAAAGCGCCTATCAAACTATTGAAGCAGCCATCGGCGAAACCCTCACTCTCTACAAGACCGTCAATGCTCGGGAACTCTTTAAGACGATTATGCGATCGCAAGTAGAGACGGGAATGCCTTACTTGGCGTTCAAGGATACCATTAACCGCGCTAATCCTAATCAACACGAGGGCTACATCCCAGCGGTAAATCTTTGTACCGAAAGTTTCTCTAATGTCGAAATTGGCAATGCTGCTCACTGTTGCAATTTGGACTCAATCAATCTCGCCAATATTGAAGAAACTGAATTGCCCAATATCTGTCGTCTAGCAGTGCGGATTCTCGATAACACTATTGATTTAACCACTCCTCCTTTTACAGCAGCCCATACCCACAATCACAAATACCGCACCATCGGAGTAGGTTGTATGGGATTAGCGGATTGGTTAGCTAAACGGTGGCTAACCTATAACAACCTCAAGGAAATTAGTAACTTATTTGAGGATATTGGCTACTACTGCACCCATGCATCTATGGAACTGGCCATGGAACGTGGTGCTTATGCTGCTTTCGATGGTAGTGAGTGGAGTAAAGGTAAGCTAATTGGCGCTAAACCAGTGGAATGGTTTGTAGAAAATTCCCAGCATCAAGAGCGTTGGATAGCCCTATCTCAGGATATTCAAAAATTTGGGATTCGCAATTCTCATATTACTGCGATCGCACCCAATACATCCTCATCCCTAGTACAAGGATGTACCGCTAGTGTCTTACCAGTTCACAGCAAATTCTTCTATGACAAATGGGCAAAAGGCACTGTACCCATTGCCCCACCCTTTATTAAAGACAATTTTTGGTTCTACCACGAAAACAAAAACTTTGATCAGAAAAAAGTTGTTACAGCAGTCGCCACGATCCAGCAATGGATTGATACTGGGATTTCCATGGAATTGTTATTTAACTTAAACCAAGGAGTCTATTTCCCAGACGAACCTGAACGCACCCTCAAAGCCAAAGACATCTATGAAACCCTAGTCATGGCCTGGGAATTAGGATGTAAAGCTGTGTATTATATCCGAACCGTCCAACGTGACAACTTCAAAGAATTAGACAACACTTGTATCGCTTGCGCTAATTAGTGATTCTGTGGAACAGGCTTCCAGCCTGCGCGCGCATCGGTCAGTGGTCAGTGGTCAGTGGTCAGTGGTCAGTGGTCAGTGGTCAGCTTTGTAGAACAGGCTTCCAGCCTGTGACTTCACTGAGATTATAGCAATTCTCTTTCCCATGAGGTACAAAGAGATCCCCCTAAATCCCCCTTGAAAAGGGGGACTTTGAGGTTGATAAGTGTGAAGCATCGGTCAGTGGTCAGTGGTCAGCTTTGTGGAACAGGCTTCCAGCCTGCGCGCGCATCAGCTGTTCGCGTAGCGTGCGCGTAGCGCTTAGGCTGAATGCTGATAGCTGATAGCTGATAGCTCTTGCTCCCCACACTCCCTGTTCCCGATTCCCGATTCCCGATTCCCGATTCCCGATTCCCTACTCCCTACTCCCTACTCCCTACTCCCTATAAAAATGCTAACTACAATGCCAATTAACCCTATCTTTAATCCAGATGGGGATGATAAAACTGAACACCGTTCAATTTGGTTTGGTAATACCACCAACTTGATGCAACTCAATGATGTCCGTTATGCTTGGGCAATTGGGTTGTATCAACAGATGCGGGAAAACTTCTGGATTCCCCAGAAACTAGACCTAACTCAAGACGTAACAGACTACTCCAATTTAACGCCAGCAGAACGTTATGCTTATGATGGGATTCTATCCTATTTAACTTTTTTAGATTCCGTTCAAACCTGCAATATTCCTCACATCAAAAGTAGCATTACTGCTCCAGAAGTTAGTCTGTGTATGGCGGAACAAATTTCTCAGGAAGGGATGCACAATCAAAGTTATCAATATATCATAGAAACCGTTATCCCTACTGAACATAGAAGTAGAGTCTATGAATTCTGGCGCACTGATACAGTGCTGAGGGATAGATGCGAATTTGTCGCCAGCTTCTATCAAAGGTATGTTGATAATCCCACCCCAGAAAACTATTTTGTTTCCTTACTGGCTGACTTTTTATTAGAAGGAATGTACTTCTATAATGGTTTCATTTACTTCTACAATCTCGCCTCTAGGATGCTGATGCCAGGCTCAGCAGACATTTTTAAAATGATTAATCGAGATGAACTGAGTCATGTCCGGCTTTATCAAAAGTTAATCCCCATGGCTATGGAAGTATTTCCCTATTCCAGTGAGCAAATTTATGAAATGTTTGCCACAGCAGTGGAGCATGAATGTCGCTGGACTAATCATATTGTTGGTAACGATATTTTAGGGATTACTGAACGGAGTACTGAACATTATACCAAGTATTTGGCTAATATCAGGCTACGTTCTATTGGATTAGAACCCCTTTACCAGGGGGAAAACTATCAAAAGAGTCCCTACAGCCACTTAGAGCGTTTTTCTGATACTAAAAAAGATGCTCATACTAAGGCCAACTTCTTTGAAGCTAGCGTAACTAGTTATGTGATGTCTTCTGGGGTCAGTGGTTGGGATGAAATCTAGGGAGTAGGGAGTAGGGAGTAGGGAGTAAACTAGAAATCAAACCATCCAAATCCACCAATCGATTTTCTGTGACTAGAAGCCGCGAACCATTTCCCAGTCTGCTGCTGTATCACGCCCTGAAGTGGTCAGTGGTTAGCCCCTTAGTCCATACCTATTTCCGGGGTCGCATTTATGGTGCTAAACAAGTACCCACCTCGGGACCCCTGGTGGTGGTGAGTAACCATGCTAGTGACTTTGACCCACCGATTTTAGCCAATTGTGTCGGACGTCCAGTAGCCTTTATGGCCAAGGAAGAATTGTTTCGTGTCCCAGTCCTGAAACAGTTTATTGAATTGTATGGTACTTACCCGGTTAAGCGAGGCTCAGCAGACCGGAGTGCCCTGCGTTCTGCTCTCAATTTCCTCGACAATGGCTGGGCGGTTGGTGTGTATTTGGATGGCACCAGGACACGGGATGCTCGCATTCATAACCCCAAGCTTGGTGCCGCCTGGATTGCTGCCCAAGCCCAAGCCCCCCTGCTGCCCGTTACTTTGTGGGGAAGTCAAGCAATTGTTAAAAAAGGTTCCTTGATGCCACGGTCTGTACCCTTAACCGTCCGCATTGGTAAGCTGATTGCTCCTCCTAGTTCTAGTAACCGAGACGAATTGCAAGCTGTGACCCAACAGTGTGCTGCAGCGATTAATGCTCTCCATGATTTGGGACGTTGATTATGTGGGAGTAGGGAGTAGGGAGTAGGGAGTCGGGAGTCGGGAGTAGGGA
This sequence comes from Moorena sp. SIO1F2, assembly GCF_010672755.1. NCBI lineage: Bacteria > Bacillati > Cyanobacteriota > Cyanophyceae > Coleofasciculales > Coleofasciculaceae > Moorena > Moorena sp. SIO1F2. Next base: position 9,640 of record NZ_JAAHFV010000045.1, on the reverse strand, counting down.
ATCGGGAATCGGGAATCGGGAATCGGGAACAGTTGCGTAGGGTGTGTTAGGGACGGGCTCCCTCTCATTTTCCGCCTCGTAGTCAGCCTTGGAACAGCCCGGCCCGTAACGCACCACCGGGTCCAACAGCTTTAATGAGATGCACCCCAAACCCCAAACCCCACACCCCACACCCCACACCCCACACGTCCTACCTAGCTTCACCAATAACCGTAAAAGCCGCCCAAGCTTTCGGGTCTGGATTACCATCTTCATCATTGAGCATCGATAACATGGCCTCTCGCATGGCTTTGGCTTTATCCATTTTGTGGGTGTAAATATTCGTATAAAACTCCCTCATCAACTTGGCCGTATCATCATCAGGCACTTGCCATAAGGACACCACCAAACTGGGTACACCGGCGGCAATCAAAGAACGGGATAAACCCACTACCCCTTCCCCTTTTATCTCACCCCTACCAGTATCACAAGCACTCAGGACTACTAACTTTGCGTTCAATAAGGATTTTTCCGGTAGTCCGTAACCAATCAGAATTTCATCACTGGTGAGAAAGCCATCATGGTCTGGTTTCTCAGGAGCTAATGCGATCGCACCTCGATAATAAATACCATCGACTAAACCATGGGTGGCTAAATGGATAACCGAAGCATTGGCCATTTTTTCCACAATGGTTGATTCTGTTGCTTCTGCTCCAATTAGAGCGGTGGTATTCAGCAATTTAGCAATGGTTAAGGCTTCTGTTTCTGCACCCGATAGAGACTTTAACGGTTCTTGTTCCTGTCCTACTGTAATGGTGGGCATGGTGGGATTACCCACAATCAATGGTGTTCCGTTGCTGTCTTGGACTCGATGCCAATGTTGACGGGTAAACGACAGAGATTGGATCGAAGGAGCAGTGAGAATGGTATGGTTTTCGATTAGATAATTTCCGTCATCATCTAGCAGAGCAGCAAAGGGAACCAGAAATAGTGCTTGATGGGGAATGAAAATAATACGGTCTGATTCGCTTTCAGGTAATACGTCAACAATGGGAGTAATCAGGAGTTGGTAGAGTTGGTTTAGTGGATGACTATCCTTAGGGTTTGGTGGTGAAGTAGGATTCTGATTACCTCTACCTCTGACAGCGACATAATCACGAGTGACTTTGACTAGTTCAGCTAGAGTGGTATCTTCGGGTAAGGTATGACTACGGAAGGTAATCTCACCTGTGGGAGCAATTACCCAAATATAAATTTGGCCACCAAAAATGGAATATTCCACCAAAGTGGCTTGTTGTTGTTGAGCAATCTCTTGAATGTCTTTAAGAGTAGGAGCTTTAGTTTTTTGAGTAGTTTCAGATAACTGTGCCGCTAATAAATCAATCAGAGCGCGGTTGCGACCCCGTTCGGAAATCTCTAAGGCTTGTTTTGGTTTTCCTTGAGCAATCAATACCTGTTGTAAAAGACGATAGCTACGAGCTTGTTCTTCAAAAATAGAAATCTTCCAATCATCTTTGTTACGGAGGAAGTGGCGGATATATTCCAAAATTTTAATGGCATCATACAGGTGAATTTCGGCTGGTTCTAGTTGATTTATTTTTAATAAGGTAACACCGAGATTATTTAGGGAGGCAGCTTCACCTTTGCGGTCTCCGATATCCCTAGCAATAGCTATCGATTTTTGGTAGTAATCAATCGCTTTTTTGTAGTCTCGCAGATTATCGTATGCAATACCCAGACTACCCAGGGAGGCAGCTTCACCTTTGCGGTCTCCGATATCCCTAGCAATAGCTATCGATTTTTGGTGGTAATCAATCGCTTTTTTATAGTCTCCCAGATTATCGTATGTACTACCCAGATTATTCAGGGAATTACCTTGACTCAGGCGGTTTCCGATTTCCCTAGCAATAGTTAATGATTGTTGGTAGTAATCAATCGCTTTTTTATAGTCTCCCAGTTGACTGTATGTAGCACCCAGATTATTCAGGGAATGACCTTGACCCAGGCGGTTTCCGATTTCCCTAGCAATAGTTAATGATTGTTGGTGGTAATCAATCGCTTTTTTGTACTTTCCCAGATGATAGTATACAATACCCAGATTATTCAGGGAGTCAGCTTCACCCTCGCGGTCTCTGATTTCCCTTTTAATAGCTAAGAAGTGTTGGTAGTAATCAATGGCTTTTTTATAGTCTCCCAGAGGAACGTATGCACTACCCAAATGATTCAGGGAGCCAGCTTCACCCTGGCGGTCTCCGATTTCCCTTTTAATAGCTATCGATTGTTGGTGGTAATCAATCGCTTTTTTATAGTTTCCCAGATGATAGTATGTAACACCCAGATTATACAGGGAGTTAGCTTCACCTTTGCGGTTTCCAATTTCCCTAGCAATAGCTAAGGAGTTTTGGAGGGAATCAATCGCTTTTTTGTACTCTCTCAGATGATAGTATGCATTCCCCAGATTACCCAGGGAGTTAGCTTCACCCAGGCGGTAACCGATTTCCCTAGCAATAGCTATCGATTGTTGGTAGTAATCAATCGCTTTTTTGTACTCTCCCAGAGTACGGTATGCATTACCCAGATTATACAGGGAGTTAGCTTCACCTTTGCGGTTTCCAATTTCTCTTTGAAAAGCGATTGATTGTTGGTAGTAATCAATCGCTTTTTTGTACTCTCCCAGATGATGGTATGTAGTAGCCAGACCAATTAGGGAGGCACCTTCAACCTTGCGGTGTCCGATTTCCCTAGCAATAGCTAAGGAGTTTTGGAGGGAATCAATCGCTTTTTTATAGTTTCCCAGATGATAGTATGTAACACCCAGATTATACAGGGAGTTAGCTTCACCCTTACGGTATCCAATTTGTTTATAAATCACCAATGCTTGCTGCCAAGATTGTAATGCTTCTGGGAACTCACTGCGACGAACGTGACTCATTCCCTGCTGAAATAGTTTGTCCGCCTCGGCTTGCTTACTGTCTACTTCAACTATGGCATCACTAGGGGTTATAGTTCCTTCTTGCTCTGGGCTAACCGTGTTTTGTTCTTGAGCCAGTGCTAGTACAGTGAGGAAACTAGCCACAACAGGGAGTACCCCAGGGGTGAGGTAGACAGTGAGAAGTCCCAACCATAAGACTTGCTTAAGTTTCATATCGGATATTGAATTATTCCCTACTTGGCCATATCTGAGAGATTTCTGAACCTATGCAATGATTCAGGGAGTCGGGAGTAGGGAGTAGGGAGTCGGGACTCGGTAGTGGTGCGTTACGGGACGGGCTGTCCCAAACACACCCTACGCCACTACTATAAAAATAGCGATCGCATTATAGCTGGACAAGGGTTATAGGGATAGCTTCGGCCACTATATTTTACGAATCATTGAGGAGTGCTATATATTGAAATAATCTCGATTTCCATTACTCGATGCATTGGTTTGGTTGGCTTTTCAGTTGTGATCAGTTGATCTGCTTTAATTTGCAGTGCAGCTGCTACATGAATCGCATCCATCCCAGCTAAACCATAGGTACAGGCAATTTGTTGGGCATTTTGGAGAATTTGCTCTAAGTCAGTTGCCCAATGGTTGACAGCATTAAAGAAGGTTTCGTAAAATTCTGTTTCATCTTGTTGCTTGTTAAAAATTGCTTTAGGCAAGACTTCTAACTGCACGAAGCGACTTGAGGCAAACTCCCGATTTTCATCGTTAAGAATTTGATTGGCTCTAATGCTGATTGACTCAATGCCTTGAAAAGCGGTAATCAGTACACCAGAGTCTATGTAAGTCTTCTTACGAGTCACTCCATCCACCTCGACGTGCAGCCAATTCCAGTTCAATGTCCTCTTCGTTGAGCAGTCGTAAGCCAGCAGCAATTGCTCGTTGTCGAATTTCCCATAATTTTTGGGCTAAGGGAGTTTTTGGTACAAAATCCGATTGAGGGGGTGTTGTTTCTGACTCAGATTTAAGGAGTTCAACAAACTCCAAAACTTTTTGCTGTTTTTCCGGTGCCAGTTCTCGCCAGTGTTTAAGTAGTTCTTCTTCTTTACCCATAAACACCTCCCGATGGAATGATAATTCTATTGTATAGGAATAGGGAACAGCGAATAGGGAACAGGGAATAGGGAGCAGGGAACAGGAATAGGCAAGAGGCAAAAGGCAAAAGGCAATAGGGGCAAGAGTTCCGAACTTTCCCCACACCCGACTCCCGACTCCCGACTCCCGACTCCCCAAATTCTCTACCTCGCTTCACCAATAACCGTAAAAGCCGCCCAAGCTTTCGGGTCTGGATTACCATCTCCATCATTGAGCATCGATAACATCGCCTCTCGCATGGCTTTGGCTTTATCGAATTTGTGGGTGTAAATATTCGTGTAAAACTCCGTCATCAACTTGGCCGTATCATCATCAGGCACTTGCCATAAGGACACCACCAAACTGGGTACACCTGCGGCAATCAAAGAACGGGATAAACCAACTACTCCTTCCCCTTTAATCTCACCCCTACCAGTATCACAAGCACTCAGAACCACTAACTTTGCTTTCAATAAGGATTTTTCCGGTCCTGCGTAACCAATCAGAATTTCACGACTGGTGAGAAAGCCATCATGGTCTGGTTCCTCAGGAGCTAATGCGATCGCACCTCGATAATAAATACCATCGACTAAACCATGGGTGGCTAAATGGATAACCGAAGCATTGGCCATTTTTTCCACAATGGTTGATTCTGTTGCTTCTGCTCCAATCAGAGCGGTGGTATTCAGCAATTTAGCAATGGTTAAGGCTTCTGTTTCTGCACCCGGTAGAGCGGGTAACGGTTTTTGTTCCCGTCCTACTGTAATGGTGGGCATGGTGGGATTACCCACAATCAATGGTGTTCCGTTGCTGTCTTGGACTCGATGCCAATTTTTACGGGTAAACGACAGGGATTGGATCGAAGGAGCAGTGAGAATGGTATGCTTTTCGATCAGATACTTGTGATTATCATCTAGCAGAGCAGCAAAGGGAACCAGAAATAGTTCTTGATGGGGGATAAAAATAATACGGTCTGATGGATTTGTTGGTAATACGTCAACAATGGGAGTAATCAGCAGTTGGTAGAGCTCCTGTAGTCGATTACTATTGTTAGGGTTTAGTGGTGAAGGAGCATGAGGTAATAAGTTAACAATTGAAGTAATCAACAGTTGGTAGAGTTGTTGTAGTCGATTACCATCCTTAGTGTTTTGTGGTGAAGAAGGATTGTGATTAGATCTACCTCTGACACCAATCTCCTCACGACTAAATTTGACTAGTTTGGCCAGAGTAGTATCTTGGGGTAAATCATGACTACGGAAAGTAATCTGCCCAGTGGGAGCAATCACCCAAATATAAATCTGGTCATCAACAATCGAATATTCCACCAAGGTGGCTTGTTGTTGTTGAGCAATCTCTTGAATGTCTTCAAGAGTAAGAGCTTTGGTTTTTTGAGGAGTTTCAGATAACTGTGCCGCTAATAAGTCAATCAGAGCGCGGTTGCGACCCCGTTCGGCAATCTCTAAGGCTTGTCTTGGTTGACCTTGAGTAATCAAGACGTGTTTTAACAAAATATAGCTGTTAGCTTGTTTTTCAAAAATAGAAACCTTCCAATCATCTTTGTTACCGAGGAGGTGGCGGATATCTTCCTTAATCTTAATGGCATCAAACAGGTGAGTTTGGGCTGGTTCTAGTTGTTTTTTTTTTAAGAATGTAAGACCGAGATTATTCAGGGAGTTAGCTTCACCCTGGCGGTCTCCCATTTTCTTTTTAATAGCTATCGATTTTTGGTGGTAATCAATTGCTTTTTTATAGTCTCCCAGATGATCGTATACAAGACCCAGATTACCCAGGGAGTTAGCTTCACCCTGGCGGTATCCGATTTCCCTATCAATAGCTATCGATTTTTGGTGGTAATCAATTGCTTTTTTGTAGTCTCCCAGATGATCGTATGCAAGACCCAGATTATTCAGGGAATTACCTTGACTCAGGCGGTTTCCGATTTCCCTAGCAATAGTTAATGATTGTTGGTGGTAATCAATCGCTTTTTTATAGTCTCCCAGTTGACTGTATGTAGCACCCAGATTATTCAGGGAATTACCTTGACCCAGGCGGTTTCCGATTTCCCTAGCAATAGTTAATGATTGTTGGTGGTAATCAATCGCTTTTTTGTACTTTCCCAGATGATAGTATACAATACCCAGATTATTCAGGGAGGCAGCTTCACCCAGGCGGTATCCGATTTCCCTAGCAATAGCTAAAGATTTTTGGTGATAATCAATCGCTTTTTTATAGTCTCCCAGATTAAAGTATGCACCACCCAGATTATCCAGGGAGGCACCTTCACCGTGGCGGTGTCCGATGTCCCTAGCAATAGCTATCGATTGTTGGTGGTAATCAATGGCTTTTTTGTACTCTCCCAGATTACGGTATGTAATACCCAGAACACCCAGGGAGCGAGCTTCACCCAGGCGGTATCCGATTTGTTTATAAATCACCAATGCTTGCTGCCAAGACTGTAATGCTTCTGGGAACTCACTGCGACGAACGTGACTAAGTCCCTGCTGAAATAGTTTGTCCGCCTCGGCTTGCTTACTGTCTACTTGAACTATGGCATCCCTAGGGGCTAAAGTCCCTTCTTGCTCTGGGCTAACCGTGTTTTGTTCTTGAGCCACTGGTGGTAAACTCAGGAATCTAGCCAAAACCAGGAGTACCCCAGGGGTGAGGTAGACAGTGAGAAGTCCCAACCATAAGACTTGCTTAAGTTTCATATCGGATATTGAATTATTCCCTATTTGGCCATATCTGAGAGATTCCTGAACCTATGCAATGATTCAGGGAGTCGGGAATCGGGAATCGGGAATCGGGAATCGGGAATCGGGAATCGGGAGTCGGGAGCAGGGAGAAAGCCCTTCACTTATATAGCACTACGCATTCAAGTTAGGACATTGATACAAGTTGAAAACCTTTTGTAGTCAACTTTTGCCTCTTGCCTCTTGCCTGTTGCCTTGCGCGTAGCGCTATACACTTCAAGCCCAGTTTTTTTGACAGAATGCATAGGTTCCGATAGTTACCAGATAGGTAAGAATGACATTTGGTTCTTTGTCCGGGGAGATTGCTATATATAGCATTTCCTAGTAAGCGTGAGATATATCTAAATTTTATTCCCGACTCCCGACTCCCGACTCCCGATTCCCGATTCCCGATTCCCGATTCCCTCATGAAGACCAGCTTAGCCAAATACTGGACACTCAATTATATTAATCGTTTGGGTCAACATCAAACTAAACCGATAGAAGAGGCTAAGGAATTTATCAGTGCCCAAGCTCTTACTTTGTCTACAGGTGAAGACACCATAGACCACGCCCTGATTAGCAGACTGTGGCAACGTTATCACACCCAAGACGACGACCTTGAGCTGGCTGAGGTTTGTCTACGTTGTTTAGTTTCTCACCAAATCAAGGAGGTTTGTTATCAGTTAGTAGAGCAATTTGGTCAGCAACATAATTTTACCATGGATGACCTACTGCCATTAGTCCTTGACCGTTATCCTGAGCCCGATCAAGGCCATAAACTAGGGGGAGATAATTTTATAATTACTTATAGTTTACAAACCTTTGACCCAGATAAAAGTAGCTTATTTTCCTGGACAAAGAGACTAGTGAAAACCCATAGGGAGGTAAAACAATTTTTACTCTACCATGGAATTGATCAGGTAACGGATTGGTTATTACTGAAACAAACTACTCCTGGTAAACTAAACCGTATTCTATCGGAGTTTTATCAGCTAACTGATCAAGAAATTAACCACTATCGTGAGTTATTAGAAAGTTATCAAACGGTTTATGTACGTCAACTGCAAGCAGAGCGTAATCAAATTAACCAACAACGACAACAACAGGGCTTAGGTAAACTTAAAACTCCCTATCCAATTCCTACCAAAGAGCAATTACAGCTGATAGGGAAACTATCTCCAGAAGCAGTGCTTACTGATTTACAACGGTTAGCTCAGCTAATTCGAGACTATAAAAAGAATCGTGGCAGGAATGTTCCCACTCAAGCTTTAGGAAAATTTGAGCATCAATTAGCAGCTGATGATACAAGTAACAATCAGGAGGAAGACGAGGTATTAGCTGCCTATGACCAATTACTACAGGATTGTTTAACTACTGCTATTCAAGACGTTATTCAAAACCGAGTGACTTATCTAAGTCGTAAACAAAAGCCAAGACATCAGCAATTTTTAGAAGCACTAGATTTATTTCAATGTCAGCATGTTACTATGACTAAGATTGCTGCCCAAATCGGCTTAACTGCTCAATATCAAGTCAGTCGCTTGCTAGACCTGAAAGCCTTTCGGGCTGATATTGCTAGACGCACTTCCGTAAGATTACATCACCAACTCGTGGAGTTATGCCAAGCCTACGCTTCTGCACAAGAGGTTAAAGAATTAGAGCAACGAATTAGTCAGTTTGTGGAAGAAGAAATTAACCGGATTATGACTGCAGCTAGGAAGGAAACCTTTGTTAAAAACAAATACAAACTGTCTAGTAATTTTTCTATGACTTTATGTGAAATATTAAAAAAGGGAGTGGGGAATCGGGAATCGGGAATCGGGAGTGGGGAATCGGGAATCGGGAATCGGGAGTAGGGAGTGTGGGGAGTGTGGGAATTTTATTGGAATTTTGGCGTTGCTTATTCCCTGTTCATAGATCCCCCCTAACCCCCCTTAAAAAAGGGGGGAATTAGATTCAAAACGCCCCTTAAAAAAGGAAGGTAAAAATTAGATTCAAAAGTCCCCTTAAAAAACGAAGGGAGTAATTAGATTCAAAAGTCCCCCTTATTAAGGGGGATTTAGGGGGATCTCAATCATGGTCTACTCCCGACTCCCGACTCCCGATTCCCGACTCCCGACTCCCGACTCCCGATTCCCGATTCCCGATTCCCGATTCCCTGTTCCCTCAATATATTCTCAACTGAAAATGCTAAATACATCTACAGAAATGATTTCCTTTCCAGCATTAACCGAAACCCTAACGCTGGAATTAGAACAACAACAACAAGCCCTGGATATAGCCAACCAGATGGCAGAGAAACCAGGAACATTAGCTATCTATCTCCAAGAGTTAGCCTTACTAGTCTTTGAAGATTGGCTGGAAAAACGGGAGCCAAGTTTACGGCTAGAACGGGCAGCTAATGGGTTAGGAGAATCTGGATTATCTCAAGCTATTTCCCAAGCTATTAATGCTGTGTGTAATCTACAGGTAGGAGAGTTTAAGATTTGCCTTATTCCGACCTTTGGGTTTAGCGACCCCTTCGTAAATCTGCCTCAAGCTATTGTTACTATTCCCCAATTCACTGCTCATTTTTATGTCGTTATTGCCATTGATGATGACTTAGGGATTGCTGGGATTAAAGGCGTCAACGACAGCGCCATCATGAAGACGAGCGTGGTCTCGGACGAGTTCCGCGAGCGATACCTGTCGAACCCCGACGACCCGGATGCGTTCGAAGGCCGGGCGATCGTGTTCGACGGCCCCGAGGACTACCACCCCACCACGATATCGAACAAACGTTCGATTCGCAACCCGGTTGGCCGATTCTGGCAGGGTCCGGGAGATTGGCCCGACCGAGCGGTCAGTCGAGGACTGGGAAACGCTCGAT
>NZ_JAAHFV010000449.1:0-4714 GCF_010672755.1 Moorena sp. SIO1F2 | reverse complement strand
GTTTTCTAGTATTCTGCTTCACCTGTTTAATCGAGATAATTTCATTTCCTGTTAGACAGTTGGGAGTTTCTCCAAAAACTGAATAGTAGTCTTTAAACTTAAATCCCTTTCCTGAAACTTTATTACTCAGTTGCATCCATATAGATGGAATACCAAATGCGTCTGCAATTATAAGTCCGTGGAGAGACGATGAAGCTATAGCTTCGCATCGAGTAATATCTGCAATGACTTCTTTTGGGTTACGTGTTACGTCAATCAATAATACATTTTTAGATTCTGCTTTGCTTAATGAAATAATTCTTTCATCTAATGCATCAACATAATGTGGTACTAAACCTAAATCGTACTGTTTTTAAGATTCTGCATAACAATTAGGTGCTAGCAGTCCAGGATCTCCTAAGGTAATTGTCTGAGAAGCAAAAACCCGCTTTCTAGTTAAATGACCTCTGACACCAATAATAGATGCACTAGGAAAACAGTTACTAGAAGATTAAAACATGAATCCAGAACCTAAAATTATACCACTAAAGTTATACGATAACTTCTATAATATGCTGCCAATAGCAGTTGCATGATCTTCATTTGGTAAAGTATGTTCAACATCATATCCATAGTGTGAGAATATATCTCTGTTTAACTGATCGCCAAAATTTTTGATATTACAGTAATATAGCTTAATTGGAGGCATTTTTTTCGTTTAAGTGTTTTACATCCACTCAAAATAATTAGGATAGGGACATTTGAAAGATTTGTTTGCTGATTTAAGCTGCCACCTGACTACTTTGCAACTTCCAATACCGCGCATAGCGCTCTCCTTGATGCAGAAGCGACTTATGAGTACCGTGCTCCACAAGCTCTCCCCGCTCTAGCACCAAAATCTGATCAGCCTCAGCAATATTCGAAAGTCTATGGGCCACAAAAATCACTGTTCGTTCTTTCTGGAACTGTTCCAATGCCTGCTGAATCAACTCTTTCTGCTGTTTGAACTTGGCAATTTAAGATGCCATAGTTTACGTTTTAAACTCACCTCCCATTCTCCAGTTAGCAGCCCTTTGGCTAGGTTATTAGAGATTGCCTTAAGCGTCAGGAGCAAAAGCTGCTTATATAACTTCATTAGTTCTGGAATAGCCATAGTTGCGATTGAACTATTCGGAAAGACTGGATAGTTTCGCTGAATGCCAAATCCTAAGTAGTTGAAAAGGTCTGGACTAGGGTTATCGATAAACCCAGCATTGACCATATTTTGCTCTCCATGGCCAAGATATTCATCTTTAATTTGCTCGACCTGGAACTGAAAACTATTTCGAACATGATGTCTGTCTTTAAACGGGCGTGCTCGATGAATACCATGCAAATCAAAGATGATGAGGTCGCCCTTCTTTATTTCAAAGGTTCTGATATCCTGCTGATAGTGCGTCTGAACCCAGCGATCGCTGATATAAATCTCATCGTCATACTTTGATGACCAAAGGTGGGAACCCTCAATATACTGAAACGGGCTTAAATTTGGCTCGGAAAGATATATAATAAATACCAGACCTTGCATCTCGTGCTTACGCAAAAACTGACTACCTAGCAGCAGATTATTGTCTGTGTGCCAGGGCATATGAAACCCTCGACGGGTCTGAGAGAACCTGTGATTTATCAGCTGATATCCTGCTTGGAAATAAGCATTACAAACATCTAAAACCTGTTGAGACGTAATCAAATCGTAGGCTCGCTTCGATTTGGCCAGGCAATGGCTCAAAAACTTCTGATTTCCTGAACAAACCACACCTAGGTCATTTTTATTGATCAGAATCTCATCAAAGTCGATTTCTTCTAAGAGCCGGTCAGCCTCTATCTTATTTAATGCACTTTCTGCGAAGTAATAGCCCTTTTCCCTAATAGACCTGACAATTTCAGCAGTGGAAGTAATATTGAGAGTGTTCCAAGACATAACAATACACCAGAAATGTTGAATCTATTTCACGTCTGTACCTACATTTAGATACCTGACTGGGTGATCAGCAACCTGGTGAACTTGGTAGGGTGTGGGGTGTGGGCGAACGGGTGATTATAAAAATGATAAGAAAAATAGAGGAGCTGAGGCGTTGCTTAATAATGGAATGATTTTAATAGTTTTTAGGTGCGCGCACCTGTGGAATGGGCATCTTGCCTGTTCCTGTCGGTGCGACCCGAAGGTGCGCGCACCTTGAGGTGCGACCCAAGGGCGATTTACTCGCCCATTGGAAAGGGCACCTTCAGCGAATTTAATTCTTAATGAGTCAAGCGCACCGAATATTTTCGGGCGGGCAGGATGCCCCTTACAAGGGTAGGTTTTTTACAAAGGGGCGAGTACGTACTTTTATTGTCTTGATGATTTTTAACGACAAATTAAGTACATTTTATTATACCGTTTCTTATAGCTATGAGGTACACAGGATTTTTTACCTCTTGCCTCTTACCTGCTCCCTGCTCCCTGCTCCCTGCTCCCTAAAAGCCAGAACGAAAGTACCTCATGACTATGATAATTGCTATATACCCCACACCCCACACCCCACACCCCACACCTGAGGTCAAAGTTAAAAACCTACCCTTATGAGCGACTCCCGACTCCCGATTCCCGACTCCCGACCCAAATGTAAAAAACCTACCCTTGTAAGCTCTCCACTCCCTGATCAATTTTAGGGTCAAGAATCAAACAGCAGTGCCTCAAGCTAATGCCTTAAACTGCCACCTGACTACTCTGCAACTTCCAATAGCCTGCATAGCGCTCACCTTGATGCAGAAGCGACTTATGGGTTCCCTGCTCCACAACCTCTCCCCGCTCTAGCACTAAGATTTGGTCAGCCTCAGCAATGGTCGAAAGTCGGTGTGCCACAACAATCACGGTTCGTTCCTTCTGGAACTGTTCCAATGCCTGCTGAATCAACTTCTCGGATTCACTATCTAAGGCACTGGTTGCTTCATCCAAGATTAAAATCTCTGGCTGTTTAATTAATGCCCGTGCCAGAGCCAATCGTTGCCGCTGTCCACCGGAGAGTCGATAGCCCCGCTCACCCACCACGGTTTCGTATCCATCAGGCAAGGCCAAAATAAACTTGTGGGCTTGAGCTGCTTTAGCTGCTTCCACCACCTCATCCAAGCTTGCTGACGGACGACCGTAACGCAAATTTTCTAAAATACTGTCATTAAAAATAAACGTATCTTGACTGACCACCCCGATCTGTTGCCGCCAGTTTTCCAAGCAATAGTCTGCTAGAGGACGACCATTGACTAGAATATGTCCTGCCGTGGGTTGATACAGCCCAAGGAACAAATCTATAATCGAAGACTTACCTGCCCCCGACCCCCCTACTAAAGCAGTTACTTTGTTTCGAGGCAGAGTAAAGGTGAGATTCTTGAGGGCAAACGTATCATCGTTAGTATAGGAAAGGCTTATAGACTTAAACTCAATATCTTCCCTTAGCCGTGTAAACGGCTCCGTGCCCGAGTGCTCAAATACCTTATCCCGCTGGTCTAAAATCGTCTCTAACCGTACCATCCGGGCGCTGTTATCCGCAAACATTGTAATGGTGGCTGAAGTTGCTTTCAAGCGCGTCGATAACCGTTGCAAGGCCAGCAAAAAGGTCAACAACAGGGGTAGGATGGTCGCCTTACCCCCTTCAAATAGTACTGCTGAAGCTGCCAAAATTCCCAAGGCTACCATGGGCAAAGTCTCTAGAATTGGCTCCGGTAGGTAAAAGACTAATGCCCGCTTTTTAAGTTGTTTCTCGATTTTAGCTAACAGCCCATTGACCCCAGTTATTGTTTTTTCCTGGGTACCAAAGGTATGCAACAACCTCAAGGCCTGGATGCTCTGAGTAATATACTTAGCCGACTCGACCTGGCTTGCGGTCACCCGCTTTACCACTCCTCGTAATCGGGGAATCAGCTTGTACTGCACATAAGCCACCGCCAGAATCAGCACCGTTGCCGCCCCTGCCAAGATTGGGGATAGGCGCACGATAACAACCAGATACACCAACGAGAACGACAGACCTACTACCAGATTGTTGAATTGTGTAATCTCTTGATCAACTGCAAAAGCCGCATCATTGCTAAAAAGTACTAGGTCACCGACCTTATAGCGGCTGACACAGCCATAGCTAAAGGTCATAATCCGTTCAAACACCTTACCTGTGACATAGGGCTGTGCTTTGGCCGATAGGTAAGCTGTCGATACCTTATTGAGATAGTTACTCAGACTTAAGCCGATTTGCAGCACCACTGCCCCAAACATTAATACTAAAAACATTTGCTCTGGTGGCAAAGGCAGAATCTTAGCCAGGGTTTTAGCTATGGTTGGATTGGTTGGTGTATCTGTTCCAGGGTCATCAGTCCCCGTTAGGTAACCCACGGCCAGATAAATCACACCTAGGGTGCTGCCCTCTAGGACGGCACTGACGAGATTGGTAACCAGGTTCATCCCAATCAGCCACCAGTTTTTCCGGGCTGTCTCCCCGACCAGACGATAGGCTGGCGATCGCAAATTGGGAATGAGTTTTTTCAGTTTTGTCACAATTACTATTAATTAGTCAGCAAATATATAGCGTTTTAAAATCAGATGTGAAACTAGAATTGAAGGGAACAGGGAACAGGGAACAGGGAACAGGGAACAGGGAACAGGTAAAGAGAGGGAGGTGTAGGGAAAGGCTTCCATGCAAAAGGCAACAGACAAGAGATAATCAGA
>NZ_JAAHFV010000448.1:0-4728 GCF_010672755.1 Moorena sp. SIO1F2 | reverse complement strand
GCTTTATTGAGGGGTTGATTATATAATTTTTCTGGTGGCATAAATCCAGCTGTGCCAGCCATCGTAGTACTTCCATAAATTGAACCATAGGCAATTTTAGCTAAACCAAAATCAATTAAGTAAACCCGCATTTTGTAATCTAACAAAACATTTTCTGGTTTAATGTCTCGGTGAATTATCGGATTATAAAAATGTTGGATATAATCCAAAATTTCGAGAATTTGAACTGCAATTTGCTGAATTTGCTCTGGTGTAAAGCTTGGGTATGCAGACAAAGGTTGAGCGTTTTTGTACTCCTGTACCAAACAAACACCACCCTCAGGAGCAAAGGAGTCAAGATACCGAGGAATCCTAGGATGGTGTAACTGTTTTAGTACCTTAATCTCACTTTCAATAGATTGGTAACCATGCCAGCTACTGTTAGATTGAGCAAATTGAAATAGCTTAATTACAACTTTTTGCTTAGTTTTAAGATGGATGGCTTGATAAGTTACTCGACCACTGTGATAGTTCTGACCTAATCGTTTTTTGACTTGGTAGCCATAGTTAGAAAAATCAGGAAATTCGCTCATTGAATGTAGGTTTGTGCATCAGTTATAAAATGTATACGCTTTATATTACTCCAACTTCAACAAAATAATAACGGATTGAATTTTAAGTAATTGACACCCCAAGTCTATTTAGAGTTTGGGGTGATAGTGACCTGAAAGCTAGAGCTGGTAAGTATTGTGGAGCAATTGTAGTCCCCATAAATTTTATACAAACCTTATATTCAAGCAAAGCCTTTATACAAAGTTTACAAAAAAACTATGAAGGATAATCTTTTTATGGATAAAAATAGTGTAAACTTATTTACCAATTTATACACCCAACTAATACACCCAACTAATAGTGTGGCTGGATGTGTGGAATGACTATAGCAAAGGAAATAGGGAATAGGGAACAGGGAGTAGGGAGTACGGAATATGGCATCAAAAATTATCACAATTCCTACACGGCTCCCTAGACTGAGTGCTGAGTGCTGAGTGCTGATAGCTGATAGCTGATAGCTAAATAATTAGGACTTATGAAAATTAGTTATTTTAATTTTCGACTCTATAGCGATCGCATTACTACCGTCTTAAGTTCCATCGGATGCTCTCAAACAGCCGCTACGGGATGCTCAGCGCTGCTACGCGATCGCATTACTACCGTCTTAAGTTCCATCGGATGCTCTCAAACAGCCGCTACGGGAACCCAGGATTACCCGGTGAAGTTCCATGGGATGCTCTCAAACAGCCGCTAGGGGAACCCAGGATTACCCTGTCAAACCCCCTAATGCCTAACGCCTAAGCCTAATGCCTAATACCTAGGGGGTTAAGCTGAATGCTTACAATCAGTAATGATAGTTGCAGCTGCCGTGAGGTTTGAGATGAAGACAAGCAAAACCAAGAAGTATCTCCTTTACCTTTTCTGGCTCGGGCCACTACTGACCATGGCGGGAATCACTGTCAGGATTATGACTGAAAAATGGTCCCCAGACGCATTAGGGTTACTGATTGCTGGTATTGTCATTAGTCTTGTGGGGCTAGTATTTTTAGCCCAGTTGGCTCCGAAATTCTGGCAAAGCCGTTCTACCCAAGTCGGAACCAATGCTATTATTTCTACCGTAGCTATGTTAGTGATTTTGGGGCTGATTAACTTTTTAGGGGTGCGCTATACCCAACGGATCGATTTCACAGAAAATAAGTTATATACTCTGTCACCCCAGTCCCAGCAAGTGGTGCAAAATTTACGACAGCCCCTTAAGGTTTGGATCTTTAATCCACAACCCAATCCAGATGACCGAGAGTTGTTAGAGAACTTTCGTCGGTATGGGTCAAACTTTGAATTTCAGTTTGTTGACCCTCAGCTAAAACCAGCACTAGCTCAGAAATTTGGTGTTCAGTCTATCGGAGAAGTTTATCTACAATATAAAGACAAGCAACAATTATTGCAAGCTGTTAATGATACCCAACCTCTGTCAGAAGCTAGTCTTACTAGTGGTATCGAAACCCTGACTCGGGAAATTTCGGTTAGGGTTTACTTCCTCCAAGGTCACGGAGAAAAATCCTTAGCAGAAGTAGAAGGGGGATTATCTGAGGCAGTACGTGTTCTAGAGGATAAAAATTTTACGGTTCAACCCCTTAACCTAGCTGAACGCTCAGAGGTTCCAGCCGATGCATCAATCGTGGTTAGTGCAGGTCCGATGCGACCATTATTAGAAAAAGAAGTCAAAGGGTTACGTAACTATCTATCCAAGGGTGGTAGCTTACTATTGATGCTCGACCCTGATACTAATCCTGAATTGGATAGCTTTCTCAAAGACTGGGGAATTAAGCTAGACAGTAGGTTAGTGATTGACCCGTCTGCTCCAGAACGTTCCTTAGTGCTTGGTGCAGCAACTCCCATGGTCACCAGCTATGGGAATCATCCCATTACCACGGAATTTGCCGACGGATTTTCCTTTTATCCCTGGGCGCGATCGCTCTTAATTACCCCAGTAGATGGTATCCAGGAGACTCCTCTGCTAATTACCAATGACAGAACTTGGGCTGAGAGCAATCCTAAACAGCAGCCACTGGAATTGAATCCAGAAAGCGATCGCCCTGGTCCGTTAATCCTAGGTGTAGCCTTAAGCCGCCAAGCGGAAGGGATTGATCAAGCTACTCCTCAAGAGGATGGTAACAAAAAGACCTCTTCATCTCGTCTAGTAGTCTATGGTAACTCTACTTTTGCCACCAATGGTTGGTTTGATCAGCAATTAAATGGTGATGTTTTTCTCAACACCATTAGCTGGTTAAGCAAGCAAGATGATCAAGTCCTATCTATCCGCCCTAAAGAACAAAACAATCGACGGATTAACCTAACAGCAATCCAGGCTGAGTTACTGGGTTGGACTGCCCTGTTACTTATGCCCTTAGTCGGGTTTACCACAGCTGGGTTGGTATGGTGGCAACGCCGTTAGTATTGATAACTGATATAACTATAGGAAAGGGAGTAGGGAACAGGGAACAGGGAATAGGGAGTAGGGAGTAGGGAGTAGGGAATATGGGATCAATAATTTTTACAATTCCTACACGGATCCCTATCAACCTATCATAATCCTATAAACTTATGACAATTATACAAGCTAGTCACCTATCTCTAGAAGATGTGCATCATACCTTTGGCTTTCAACGGCAATACAATAGTTCATTAACTTCCCGGTTATCCCTAGACACTATCACTGAATTTGAGCAACGGGAGTTGGAACAAATTCGGACTGATTTTGATAATTACTTAATCGCCGGTAAAGTATCTGAAGGACTGGTAAAAGCCCTAACTGTTTTTCCCTTACTGCGATTAGCTGGCTTCTATCGCTCTCCAATAAAGATTTCCTTGGAAGAAGGGATTTCTGATATTGATATTCAAGACCAGGATACCAAAATTACTGGCAGACTAGATATTCTAGCAATTAACAAAGCTCAACAGACAGTAGATAAAGTATCGTTTTGGGTCTTAGTTATCGAAACCAAAAACAGTAGTGCTGACGTATCCGTTGGGTTACCTCAATTACTGACCTATGCCTATAAGAGTTTAGACCATCAAGACTCAGTTTGGGGACTATCGACTAACGGATACATTTATCAGTTTATTTATATCCAAGCTGGCAATCCTCCGATTTATCAGTTGATGCCAGTATTAAACCTGATGGAATCGGAGTCATCGATTAAATTACTACAAGTTATTAAAGCTATAGCGCTTCTAGATTAACTCTCAACTTAAACGGCTATAGTTTTTAGTTAAACTGGGATTTTTTAGTCTGTTCAACCCAATTTTACTGCCGAAAGTAGGCAACAATTCCATAAACTGAACCTTCACCACCTCCTAGGGGTGCTGTTGAAACAAGTTCCCATTTCTCTTGAGCCATGTGGGTTAAGAAATTTACCCACAGTTGGTCCTTCCATTCAGGACGTTCTTCACCTTCTATACGAAGCCATTTAATTTCTTGAGTCCAGCCTCTTCCCTTCCAAGCATAAACTACGCTGCGATACTTTGTTGACATGACGTTTTAAAATTAAAATAGCATTTCCGAATGAATTAGAAAAAGCGATGCAGTGCCGCGCTGACTCAAGACAAGCATGACCGTTCTTGCCATTAGCCAAAATTCCTATCTATTTTCTTGCCTCTTGCCTCTTGCCTCTTGCCTCTTGCCAAGACCCAAGCGCGACTATGTTTGCTCTCCAAATCGAGTCAATAATTCTAGTCGAGACAATTGTAAGAGTAGGGGGATAAATTCTTCTGGAGAGAGTGCCATCAATGGCTCAATAATGTCGAGCAGTTCCTGGTCTAGTTCACCAAAACGGCTACGCAATAAGTAGGTGACCATACTACGGCGTTCGTTTTGCCTACCTTGGACTAGTCCTTCTTGTTTGCCCTGCACTAGTCCCTCTTCTTTGCCCTGGACTAGTCCCTGGACTAGTCCCTCTTGTTTGCCAAGCTCGGTAGCCAATTCCAGTCGTTGTTGATATATCTGAGATAATTGCATGATTAACTCCCGGTCATCTTCCTCAAGGTTTTGATTTTGTTTGATACGTGCGTCTAATATCGCCAGCATGTCATATACTAATTCTAGGATATTGTCTTTGTGCTGACTCCCGTTCGGTAGGGATTTCAACTCCTCAATTGCTTGCTGTTGCACTCTACCTCTACCGAGAATTCTCAACA
>NZ_JAAHFV010000447.1:0-4730 GCF_010672755.1 Moorena sp. SIO1F2 | reverse complement strand
CGAAACTCATCAAGAGGATGCTCTGTACTAAGTACTTAGTACAGAGCATCCTCTTGATGAGTTTCGATCGTGCAATCAGAGGTGGGGTAGGCCACACAGGTCAGAACGTAGCCAGCCGCAATTTGCTCATCATCCAGGAAGGATTGGTCTGACTGGTCAACAGTACCACTGGTTACTTTGCCAGCACAGGTAGAGCAGGCACCCGCACGGCAGGAATAAGGCAGATCTAAACCTTGCTCTTCAGCAGCGTCGAGAATGTATTCGTCTTCAGGAACGTCAATGGTTGTATTTATACCTTCCGCGTCATTTTTCAAGGTGACTTTGAAAGTAGCCATGTTTTACTAATCCCCTTTGTTATTATTACTTAGATTATTACTTAGTAAAGAGCTTCCTCGATTTAGCGTGATTTCTCCATCACCCTATTACCTAATCATCTCATCACCCGATTTTCGGCTAAGGGGAAGTAAAGAGCTTGAAGAGTAAAACACCCAATTTCTAAACTCTCCTACTTCCCCTCTGTTATTAGTACATATATTAGTACTTAGTACAGAGCTTCCTCTTGATGAGTAGTGATCGTGCAATCAGAAGTGGGGTAGGCCACACAGGTCAGAACGTAGCCAGCCGCAATTTGCTCATCATCCAGGAAAGATTGGTCTGACTGATCAATCGTACCACTCTCTAGTTTGCCAGCACAGGTAGAGCAGGCACCCGCACGGCAGGAATAAGGCAGATCTACACCTAGCTCCTCGGCAGTGTCGAGAATGTATTCGTCTTCAGGACAGTCAATGGTTTGATCCCCATCTGGCGTTTTCAAGGTGACTTTGTAAGTTGCCATGTTTTAGTAATCCTCTCGTAAAACAATAGTAGAGACGTTGTGAGTATACGGCAAAAGCCTATCCTTTGCTTGAAGGAGCTTGGCATGCTTATTTTTACTCCATCTCTGATACTACGGGAAAACTCTCAGTAGATTAAGACCGATTAAGAATGAAAGGCTTAATCCCCAATTTGATAAGTTTTACTTATATAATCTCCACAAGTATCTACACCAGAGAGTTAGCTCTCAAACCGCTCCATGAAAATGCTCTAAGATATAGTTTTAAAAGGATTTTTACAGATCCTATCTCCCTAAGATAACTTCAGCAAAATCCTTAGGGATTTATAATTAGGAATACTTATCATTACCATCCAAGACCTGTATCCACACATCAGGTGATCCGGTGATGGGCTGATGGATAAAAAGGTATATCACTTGCCAGGCTTGAGATCGGTTTTGCGGTATCATGGTAAGTTTGCAATGACCAGCAAAAAAGGAACAGAAACTGCAATGGCTCAGATGTATTACGATACCGACGCTAACCTAGACCTACTGGCGGATAAAACTATAGCTATCATCGGCTATGGTTCTCAAGGTCACGCCCACGCCCTTAATCTTAAAGAAAGTGGTATGAATGTGATCGTGGGACTGTATCCAGGTAGTAAGTCTAAGACGAAAGCTGAAGAAGCAGGCTTAACCGTCCACACAGTGGCTGATGCTGCTAAAGCGGCTGACTTGGTGATGATCCTGCTGCCGGATGAAGTGCAAAAAACCATTTATCAGGCAGAAATTGAGCCAAATCTGACCGAGGGTAATGTTATTGCCTTTGCCCACGGCTTCAATATTCATTTTGGTCAAATTGTTCCCCCAGAGTTCGTAGATGTGATCATGGTTGCTCCCAAAGGTCCAGGACATTTGGTGCGGCGCACCTATGAACAGGGAGAAGGGGTACCTTGTCTATTTGCTGTTTACCAGGATGCCACAGGTCAAGCACGCGATCGCGCCATGGCTTACGCCAAAGGAATTGGTGGTACCCGTGCCGGGATTCTTGAAACTACCTTCCGGGAAGAAACAGAAACTGACCTATTTGGTGAGCAAGTCGTATTGTGTGGCGGCTTGAGTGAATTGATTAAATCCGGATTTGAGACCCTAGTTGCTGCTGGTTATCAACCAGAATTGGCCTATTTTGAATGCCTTCATGAAGTCAAACTGATTGTTGACCTAGTGGTGGAAGGTGGTTTAGCTAACATGCGGGATAGCATCTCCAACACTGCTGAATATGGTGACTATACCCGTGGGCCAAGGATTGTTACTGATGAAACTCGCGCCGAGATGCGTAAAATCCTCAAAGAAATTCAATCAGGTCAATTCGCCCGTGAATTTGTCTTGGAAAATCAGGGAGGTAAACCGGTCTTCACTGCTATGCGCCGTCAGAATAAAGAACATCCCGTCGAGGAAGTCGGTAAAGACTTACGCGCTATGTTCAGCTGGTTGAAAAAAGTTTAAGCATTGTTGACTGTTGACGGTTTACTATTAACCTCTTAAATCAGGGCTTTTTAACTGAGGACTTATTTATAATCAGGACTTACGTCATGACTTTACTTGTCGGATGGGGAAATAACTCATATTTGGCGTAAGTCCTGTAAATTTGAGATTTTATAGCAGTCGAAGCCAAGGTTAAGACATATTTCTGTTCCCTGTTCCCTGTTCCCTATTCCCTGTTCCCTTTAAAGCAAAATATTATGTCCTAAACTATACTTCCGTTGCTATAGTGGGACGATGATGACTCCAAGGGTTTGCTGCTTCTAACTGAGCCGCTAATGCCAATAGTGTTGCTTCTGATGCTGGAGGTCCCACTAACTGAATTCCGACAGGTAAACCCTTGTCATCAAAACCAGCAGGAATTGCGATCGCAGGAAGTCCAGTAGCATTAAATGGTGGACACGGTCCAATCCAATTAATAATATTCTCCAAGGTTTCTTCATAACTCAAATCGTCCCATTCTCCTACCCGAATCGGTGGATGTAAATAAGTAGGCAACACTAGCACATCATAAGTGTTAAAGAATCCCACAATTTGACGGGCTATAATTTGTAGCTTAGTCACCGCTTGTAAGTATTCCCCAGCAGTACCGGATTGTTCAGCAATCCAGCGATTAATCGGACTTAAGGCTTCTAGGGGAATTCCTGCTGACGTTACCCCAGCTTGCCATACTGTCTTAAATGGTTCTACTATGTCACTGAAATCTGGACAACCCCGTTCAACCAGATGTCCCATCCCTTCCAGTCGCTGCACCGTTTCCAGCACAATCTTTTCACATACAGCTGACGCTTCTCCCATTGGTTTAATCGATGTGGCAAAACTAATCCGCAAATTATCCAGTTGTTGATGGGTAGCCTCTAGAAACGATATCTCTGGGTCAGGTAACCAGTAAGGGTCTCCAGTAATATAGCCAGACATCACATCCAGTAAAGCAGCTGCATCAGCTACCGTCCGTGCCATCGGACCAATACTAGCAATACCACTTTGAAAGTCTCCTACTGGAGCGGAAGAAATACGACCTCGTGTCGGTTTAATCGCCACCAAACCACAGCAAAAGGCTGGACCGCGTAGGGAACCGCCACCATCGGAACCTTGGGCAATGGGAGATAAGCCAGCTGCTACTGCTCCAGCTGAACCGCCACTAGACCCCCCTGGTGTGTAGTCCAGATTCCAGGGATTGCGAGCCGGTGGAAATCCTGGGGGTTCGGTATAGGGTAAGGAACCCAGTTCAGAGGTAGCGGTTTTACCTAAAATAATGAATCCAGCTTGCTTGATGCGGGTGATTACCCCATCATCATAGTTAGCAATATTGTCTTTGAGGGCAGCAACACCAAAGCTACAAGGGAGTCCTTCTACAGCCCTGAGGTCTTTAATGGCAATCGGGACACCAAAAAATGGAGGGAGTTTAGAGGTATCGGTAGTTTGGGCAAGTTGTTCGGTTTTGGCTTTAGCATCCGCAAGTGCCATCTCAGACGCCACAGTGAAGTAACTCCCTAGTTGGGGATTTAATGCTTCGATGCGTTCAAGGTAGAGTTGGACTAATTCCAGGGGTGATATCTCACCCTTGCGGATCAGTTGGGCTTGGTCTAGAGCTGGAGTAAAGGCTAGGTCAACTTGATTCATAATGGTTCTTTGCTATCAAGGGATGCTAATTTCTCAAAAAAAATGCCTAAGAGTATTGCTAGGCAAAACTTTTAGGCATTCAGATGCTAGTTAGTAAAAACTGAATTATTAAAATCTCAAAGCTATACGGAGTAAGACTTTGAGAGACTTTTTGTTAAACGTTGCTTAAATCCTAAGGATATAGCAGCTTAGGGGGTTAACCCAAACCCTAGCTGTCTTAAGATTAATTTTATTTAGACGCTATTATACCACTTAATTTTATAAATTGGTATAACACATCGTCAAATCCTGGTGATTTTCCGGAAGTTTCCGAAAAATACTGGCCAGGTTGCAGCTACCAAAGAGCCAGACTTCTTCGTTAATCTAATCATTATACCACTTCACCGCCTCAATACACAATATGCCTTCACCCTTTCCTGGGATGAATCCCTATCTGGAAAAACCTGAATATTGGTCACAAGTCCACAAGTGGCTAATTGTCCTGATTGCCCAAAGCCTTAACCCCCAACTACGTCCGAAGTATCGGGTAGCAATTGAGGAAAGAGTCTATCCTGCTCACCACCAATAAAGACAATCACACCAACAAGTAGAGATAGATTACCAACTAGTCCCAAAATTTCTAGCAATGCTAATCTATTGAGGTAATCCAGAACAGGCTCTAAAAACTTTATTTCTATGCTGAACGCTCACTGCATTACCCTGTCCAAAATGGATAGTTTCTCCCTCGATACCTGATGCTTCTGATGCCAAT
>NZ_JAAHFV010000446.1:0-4740 GCF_010672755.1 Moorena sp. SIO1F2 | reverse complement strand
AAATATTTTTTTGGGTATTGACGTCGCGACATAGTGATGTAATCATATAAATATATCGCGACAAAAGGAAAGAACACACAAAACACTATAGTAAAACACTTAAGTAAACCCCCTAAGTGTAGTAACTACCTAAGTGTATTAACTAGTGTATTCACCATTTGTCATGATATCACGATATACCAATAGAAGTATATCGTGACAAAATGTGCCAAACTTATAAGAGGACAATCAGATGTTGCTCTCTCTGGAGCTAGAGGACAAGGACATTGGTTCACAAAAAGACAGATCCCCGGTATGCATTACTGCGAGGACATATTCCCAAACATCTACTAAAGCGCTTCCGCAACTACTGTGTCGAACACGAACTTGACTACAGTGAAGGACTAGAAGATGCGCTGACTAAATTTTTTAACTACCTAGACAGCAGCCAACTATCAGCAGTTCCAGCACAAACGTCTACCATTGCTGATCTGATTCATGGCTGGAACTTGGAAGAACTATCACGATTAAGTGAAGTTAGCGTTGAAAACCTGCAAGCCATCATGGAAGGAAACCGACCCACAGATGATGATCTGATTGGTTTGGGTGTAGTGCTATGCAAGAACAATGGTGAACCTTGGACAACCGATGAGTTAGTCGAGATTCGCGATCGCTGTTTTTACGGTGTTCCAAAATTGTCGAGCAACAGCGAGTCGCCAAGGATTCAATAACCGTGATCGGACTAACAGCTGCCAATGGTGATTGCTATCAGAGGGGATTTGTTAGAGAAATTATCGGTTTTTGAATCGATTTTTGGCTAAAATCAATCCTGCCAGTTACTGTACTATGGAAGCCGTCGGTTACTTAGATCAACAACCATAAATCAACAACGATAGATCAACAACCATAGTTAGCCATAGTAGTTAGCCATAGTAGTTAGCCATAGTAGTTAGCCATAGTCTCCGTTGGTCCGGTTTAACTTGCTTAAGAGCAACACTCACTACTCAGCGTGTCATTTTAGGTTTCAGTCTTCAACAATGGACAATTTCTTTTTCTCAGGGTGCCATCTATCAGTTACCACCGAGAGTTTCAATATTGAAGCTCCATCACGCTTAGCGGCTTATGCTCTAAGGCGACATGCTAGTGAGCTGGCTGTATCTGCTCAAAAACTCAGGC
Source organism: Moorena sp. SIO1F2 (assembly GCF_010672755.1). Lineage (NCBI taxonomy): Bacteria > Bacillati > Cyanobacteriota > Cyanophyceae > Coleofasciculales > Coleofasciculaceae > Moorena > Moorena sp. SIO1F2. The sequence goes on along the minus strand of NZ_JAAHFV010000446.1, from coordinate 3,585 downwards.
TTCAACGGGCTATTGTATCTTGGCCCGGATGCGAGCGACCTTACCAAATTCCCACCTCCATACTCAGGAGCCAGACAACTATGACCGGACCAATACCCCAAAGCGGAACCTATTTGCTAGGAGCCAACTACCTTCGTGTTAATGATTTTATCAAAGAAAAGCGTGAAGAAGGTCTAATTGTAGTAATTACGTCAATGTGGAATGATGTTTGCTTACATACCAATGACCTACTTGCACCGGAGCGGGGTATTCTCCAACCCCATCAGTGGACTGGCTTTAATTATCGCTACTTGTGGCGTGATAGTCGCGATGACTATAACGAACTAATTGATCGATTGACTCGGGAGCGTTACATTCCCAAATTCCAGTACACCCTGAGGCGTCCCGATGGCACATTAGGCCGCTATGAGACAGATTATTACCTGGTAGAGGATTATCTGAACGTACCAGTGCGCATTGGTGTCAGCGATGTCAATGCTTGGGAACTAATATCAGAACCGTTAGCAAGTTAGTTTCCATTTTCTATCAGCCATCACTCACCACCAAGACTCAAAATCTTTGATCCTGTTACCTAGGTAAGCGGCTTGCCGCTTAAGGATTGACCTTGGCCTAATGGCCACGCTACGCGAATGGTCACGCTACGCCAACGATAACGTGTTACCTGACTTACTTGACCGGTCAATTAAGTACACTCATTCAATAACTCATCGCTGAATCTTTAGGTCTACTTGAGCTAGGTAGCCAACAGCGATTTATTTCCCTAAAACTGTTTGCCAACAAATAACTATGCACAACCAATCAATTAATTCGGTGCCTTCTGGCAATCAGAACTGTGAAGCAAGCACGAGTAGTTTGGTGAATTATCCAACTCGAAATCATAATGACAAACAGGCGATAGTAAGGGGAGGGTATATTTTTGCTCTGATTGTGGCGATGATTTTGGGATTCCAGTCACTGGAAGCCTCCTATGAACGGGTAAATGGTGAGGAAAATATTTCTTTTGCGACCAAGTCGCCTCCTTCTAGTCTCTTAGTGAGTGGGTTAACCTTGATTGGCTTGGGGCTAGGTATTGAAATTAATAAATCTACAATCTTCTCAAAAGGCAAAGGAATAATTCAACTGCTAGTAAATTCCTCTATGGATGAACAGGATTAATATCATCTCTATTACCATCGGTACTGTAAAAGTATAAAGCTTCGGTAATCGGTAATTGCTAATTGCTAATTGCTAATTTTAATTACTCCCGAGTCATTACTCATCACCCATTACAAAAAAAACGTTCAATTCCATAATTGACGTACTGATTAGTCAATATTTATGGTTTAGTTAGTTGTTTAGTTAGTCACCGGTTGAGTCCCAATTTCATAAGGAAGACTATCTCAGCTATCTATCTCAGCTATCTATCTCAGCTATCTATCTCAGCTATCTATCTCAGCTATCTATCTCAGCTATCTATCTCAGCTATCTATCTCAGCTATCTATCTCAGCTAGAAGACGCTGCTGGCTAGTTTGCAATTAGTCAATAGCATTTTTAAAAAGGGTGTTAAATCTACTACTACTTGTAAAATTAATTGTATGACAGTTATTAAACCCTTGGTTTTCGGCTTTAATTTAAGTTACATAATAATCCCTGTCGGTGTTACCCTAATTTAAGTCTAACAAATAATAAGAGTTTTTGGTAGACTCTGCAACATTTTCTCTAGCTGTTTACTAACCCTTTCAAGTCAACCGAGTTAGATACAGATGGGTCAAACCTCTTGTAGTTTTGTTAGATAAGTGGTATAAACCGCTACAGAGTGAAGTACCCCAACCTGCTTGACCTTTGGTCACGCGGGCCGCGTTCGCTGAGGTTGGGGCTTCCCGCTCTCAGGTCAATTCAGGGACGGTCTTATTCGTCAATAGGGTTTCCCGCGCGCGTCCCCGATGCCTCAAAAAGCCGCGCTAGAATTGGTCTTACTCAGCGTCCACAGGCAGACATCCGCCTTCTAAGGACGTATATTTTGGCGACAGACTTACCTTGGAATTACAGCGATAGCTGACCAGCTAGGGCAAGTCTCTTCCCGGAGACGAAACCTTAGAATAAGGCAGCCTTAATCATAAAGTTTTAACCCTTTTACGCATAGCCGACCAACCATAAAGGCTGCCTTATTCTTGCGGTAACTTCTGACCCTGAGCTAGAGCTAGTACTTTTACACCTTGAAGGTAGCCTTTTAGTCAGTCAGGAGGGTCATCGACCAATTTTATTTTAGCACGACGCTCTAGTTGTCGTCTCGCTATCCATCCCCACCGTGAAAGACGGTGGGGATGGATAGCGAGTTTTGTTAAAAAAACGGGGTGTAATCAGGAGTGATAGCTCAGTCAGTTGCGGTTGACTGGTGCAGACGCGATGTGGCCTTCGGCCTCCGCTTCGCGAACGCTCCTGTTTTATTTTTTTTTAGGACTTACGCAATTTACTTGGAAATCCGCTGCCTAACCCCCCTTGCTCTGCCTGACTAAGGCGGGTGTTCGGTGATCCGCTAGGGGCAGTCAACAATGGGCTAGAGTAGGATAGATAGGATAATTGAGATTAATTAACGGCGTAAGTTAGCCGACAGAAGGATGAGCTCTTGGCGCGATCGCTTAAATAAATTTGGTGGCAAAACTAGATTTGTAGTTTTTCGTTTGTTTGTACACTTAGCTGGTTCAGAAGTAACACCCTTGTTGGGGGTACTCAATCGTGCGGCACGGGAGGCCGTTGAATCAGACGGGGATTTGAACGTATTAGGGGAAGAACTGGTAGCAATTTGTCAAAACCTGCTACAGCTGCAGATCTACTGGCAATCGGCAGCCAATGAAGGGGATGTCTTCTGGAAAGAAGGAGAAGCTGGGGACTACGTTAATGAACTGTTTACTGACTCAGCTGGGCGCTATCTGTCTGAACCAGATTTCACTACACCCTTAGCTGACAACGAACCTTTATCCATACCTGTGACCCAAAACGTAATTGTTATGATCACAGTAGCTTACGAAGGGGAAGTTCCTGAACTAGAAACTAACCTAGCTAGTGTTGAGTACCTCGAAGCAGGTCTAAAGGCATTGATTAATCTCCACTATCAGGAAAGTTTGCAAGCTATCCAGGTTCACTTCTCTCCAGCACAGTTGGGTGATGAACTTACTGATGAGCAAATTTTACTTAATTTCCCGGAACTGGTTCCCCTGTAATCATTAGTAAATTAAATAAATATAGATAGTGTTATAGTTATCACTATCAGGTGATGGGGTGATGGGGTGATGGGGTGATGGGCAAGACGAACGAAAAATCTTCCCCAAATTGTCTTATTAAAAATTAACTAGCCCATAGCAAAGCGCGATTAGACAAGCGCGATTAGACAATAGTGATTTAACAGAACAATAGTGATTTAAGAAAACTTTTTTAACTATATGTTACGTACAGTTGCGATTTTTGTTCTATCTCTAACCTTATGTTGGACCACAGTAGGGTGTGGTTCTCCTAACTCAAGCCAAGTGTCGCTGAATCGGGGTGGGAGTACATCCTTTACTCCAACTCGGTTGAGTGATGGTAAATATCCCGTACAACAGGCAACC
>NZ_JAAHFV010000445.1:0-4760 GCF_010672755.1 Moorena sp. SIO1F2 | reverse complement strand
CGCACAAGATTCCAATCATGAAGAAATGGAACTTGTACTTAGACTTGAGAAAACGAAAAGAAGAAAAACCTTTGCCCAATCTATTAGTGAATGCTTTAGCGTTTAATCGACATAAAAATTAAAATAATGTCTTCATTTAAGAAAGCCATAAGCACAGGGATACCTGAGCTTACTCACTCCAAGGTGGAGGATTTCCGATTAAACTGTGCTTAACGAAATTCCTGAAATGAATTTCACGAATTGACATCTGTCTATAGAGCTCGCACAGAAGATTCTTTGCTTGTTCAAGGTCGAGATTTTGAATTTGCGTCTCAAAAACTTTAAGATTGAACTCCTGTTCTAGGGAAAATTCTATTGGTTGATGTTTTTCCATGATGATCTGACTCCTATAAATTTCCAGAAATTAGGGATTGGTTAGACCCCTCAACTCACGTTAATTACGAGTGGGTAACTTGACGCCTTAATTACTTATCACCTTGAGTTGGGATTTTTCTGCAAGGATTACTGTAAATAGGCTTTATACTAGTTATGATGGCAAAGTTTACGAGACTTTACAGTACCCTTGCGGGTACTTTGTATCCCACCCACACCTATCCTTAAGTATCACATCGGTAAAGCAACCAGAAAACGCGATTGACCGTAGGTCACGCTTTAGGCTTTGCCTACGCTGCGCGAACGCGAACGCGCTTCAGGGGATATCCAGAGAAGCCTGAGCACTGTCTTGATGCAAAGCGCGAGTGGGGGAAACCCCCTTTGGCCGACTGCATCCCTAAACCTCCAAGTAACGTAAGTAAAAATACTTAGCGGTAATCGATACTTTCAGAATAATTGGCAGACAAGAGCAGAATGCCTCAGTATTGATCTCAGTTTTTTGTTTCAGTTGTTTCAGTTATATGATCTCAATACATATATTCAAGGTAAATTGATGCCAGTTATAGAAGCTAAGACTTATATAGAATATCGGGACAATGGTTACTGGATTGCAGGCAGACGAATTTCTCTAGACTCCGTTGTATATACTTTCCGCAACGGATTATCACCAGAAAGTATTGTTCAATCCTTCCCACTGTCAACCTTGAACAGGTTTACGGAGCGATCGCGTTCTACTTAGCTAATCGTGAGCAGATTGATACTTACCTCGCTTTGGAAGAGGAAGAGTTTAATGCCATGGCTCAACCATTACAAACCACTGATCCGTCTCTGTATAACAAACTTATCTCACGATTATCCAAAAAACAGAGGCTAGGAGCATGAGCGTCTGGGTCTTTTAGTTTTTCCGTCAGCATATGCGCTACGCGCACGCTGCGCGAACAGCAGTCAGCGGTCAGCCGTGAGCCAAGGCCAATGGCCTTGGCCATTGGCTGATAGCAGCTGAATGATTACTGATAGTTAGGTTTTGTTAAAAAAACTATCAGTAAACTGTCGCAACCCGAAATACCATTTAACGACCGGGTCCTTTAAGTAAGGTTGTAGAAGTCTCATCTTCGTAGATTCTTCGTAGTATGCACTCGATGCAGCAGATTCAGAGGCAAGTAAACGGTCAATTACTTCTAGTATTTCTGGGGCTTGAGAATGCTCTGCCTGGAGATAATCGATAATATTGTAACGATACCAAGGAGCTACATTAGGTATTTGTCTAAGTTTCTCGCGAATACGATCCGCGACGACAAAATTATGCTTAGTGAATAAACGGTGCCAGTAATCTCTGGAATGAAGATTGATATGTCCATGGCCGCTCTGACTAGGAACTGCTGCTGAAAATACCACGATTGGCGCAACACTAGTCATCCAGCTGATTAGTATTGGAGATGTTTCAGGTTCTAGGTGTTCAGCAACTTCCAGAGAAATAGCAAGATCGAAATTCTGGTTGGAGAAACGATTAGCAATGGCTACTTCGTCATTTAGATCAAGTTTGTGAAATTCAATAGATGATTCTGAGAAATCAGGTTCCGAATAACCATCTACAGCTGTTACCTCTACACCCAATCTGGCCAGCTCTCTAGTAAGATGCCCAGGACCACACCCAAATTCTGCCACACGTTTTGGTTGATAAGTTTTAACGATTGTTGACGCTATAGCTTGATAATTGGTATCGAATATTTCACTAGTAAAATATTCTGAATTGTAATCAAATGCAGCCTGAGTCATAGAATTTATTTCAAAGTTATACGTGAGGTGAAACCGAGACATATCTTACATCAAACAAGTGATACTAGATAGCTCTGAAAATGGTTTTGAATTTACAGGCACTCAGTTGAGAAATTAAACAAGTTAGGGTAGCCCATATATCTATCAAGCAAATTGGCGAAGTTTATTTTACCATCAAAGCCAAAAGTCTTGAGTCCAGTAATAAAAGTTTACATTGTTATCCTATCGTTGTTGTCAACGGATGCAGTCGGCCAAAGGAGGTTTCCCTGATGAGCAACTACCAGTGCGGTCTTGGGGGTTTCCACGCCAGTCGCTCATCTGACTCCCCATCTCCCCATCTCCCCATCTCCCCTCTGTTTCCCTATTCCCTGTTACCTATTCAACAAAGCTTGCATTACTCCACAGTAGCTATCCATTCAGTAATCCCATCTGCGATCGCATTAGCCAATCGTCTCTGTTCTCGGGGATTGCTAATCCATTCAAACTCTACCGGATTAATCATAAATCCCAATTCCAATAGCACCGAAGGAGCTTTGTGAGGACGGGTTAGGGCGAGATTATTCCAAAATACTCCGTAGGATGGACGCCGGAGCTTTTGGACTAAATAATTATGCAAAAACACTGATAAATCGTGGGCTTGGGTATGATACCAAAACATTCCGATCCCAGCAGTATTAATAGCATCACCATAATCTGGTAGCGCATTGTAATGGATAGAAAGGGCAATCGTTGGTTCTAGTTCGTGAATCATATCCATCCGGTCTCGTAATGACACATCCTTGTCAGTTTCCCGTGTCATATATACCGTTGCTCCCCGTTGTACCAATTCCTTTTGCAACAGTTTCGAGACTACTAAATTAACATCCTTTTCTGGATACCCATTCGGTCCGCTAGCTCCTGTTTCGGCTCCCCCATGTCCGGGATCGAGCAGTATCTTAATTCCTGCTAACCGCTGAGTCGATAGACCCAGTATTCCTCTACTGCTCAAGTTGGGTGGATGTCTCAGAGACAGAATTAGAGTAGTGCCTTCATACCTTAAGTCATACCCCCACTGCTGCTCAGATTTGAGTCTAAAATTATACTCCACCCGGTCTGGAGTCACTTGGTACCAGTCTAGGCGCTTAATCACTGGGTCATCATTTAGGAAAATCGTATCCGTTTGAGCCGTTAGATTATGTAGCGTTAGGGTAAAGGTTTTATCGGACTGCTGCACACTCACTGGTACTGGTATCTCTAGGGGAAAGAGAATTTCTGTTGCTCCAGGTACCTGTCGGGAAGTAATACTGCGAATAATCGACTTCGGGGGAGTTGCACCAGGAATTACTTTGGTTTCCTTCTGGCGAATCCAAGCACCATAATCAAGACGTAACCAGTCTCCCTCTTTGCCCGTGACGGCTGCTCTAGTTCCCTTTGGTAAAGGCGTTAAGCGAGAATAGTTAGTACTCGGTCCAGTGCGGGCAACCCCAGCCTCTTCTATTACCTCTATTACCTCTAAGCGGTTACGAGAGAGAATTTCCACTGTACCTGTACCCCGCTGACTGACTCTCTCGCCATTGAGATTTAGTTGAAACACAGGGTTGCCAAAATTACCAGCTTGTGATACTTCAGCGCATCCCTGGTAGTTATTAATGACTGCACGAGGTGTAGGTTGGTTTTGACCAGTCAATACGGCAAAATTGGAGGGAAGTTGGGCATCTTGGGATTGAGGGAGTAAGGAAATCTGTTGATTGCCCAGGGTGACAGAAACTTTAGCACGAGGGGATGCGATCGCACCAAAACAAATCTGTTCTCCGGGTAATCTAGCAATATCTGCTGCTGGGGTCAGGGAATCTTTCGCAAATCCCAAACCTTGTGGTAACTGTGGTTCAGTAGAGAGTCGGGTTACGGTAACTTGAATTTCCTGGTTTAGATAGCGCAAGGTAAACCGATTTTCTCCCAGCTGCAGAGGGAAACTAGGAGCAAAATTCCCACTTTGGCTACGGGGGATAGGTCTACCATTGACCAACACCTCTGAAGTAGGGGCTGCAGTACCAATCAAGAAAATTTTCTCTGCAGTAGTTTTATGCTCACGGGGGGGATAGGCCAGGAAAAGGGGTTGCTCAGCCGAAACAGGTAAAACAGGTAATGTAATCACAGAAGCTAGTATTGCCCAACTCAGGATTTTTTGCATGCTTTCTCGTCAACAGCAGGATAGGTTACCAGTAATTAGCCCAATCTTACCAGGAGTATCCCAATCTGATTTAACCTCAGCTCGAGATCAGCAACTATTGTCCCATTGAGTCGTGTCTGGTCAGAGACTGTCTAATCTCTGGTCAGAGTAATTGATTTTCCAGGAATTTTTCACCAGAATTTGCTAAATAATCCACCAATTCTTCTGTGTACTCCCACTAACCTTGCTCAATTATTCTTTGGGGAGATGACTAGGGTTAGTAAACAGCACAAGAAAATGTCGCAGAGTGTACCAAAAACTTTTATTATTTGTTATACTTAAATTATGGTAACACCGACAGGGATTATTATGTAACTTAAATTAAAGCCGAAAACCAAGGGTTTAATAGTTGCGCTCTCTATCCCGGTGGAACCAACTTTGTTGACATTTTTATGGCGCTCGC
>NZ_JAAHFV010000444.1:0-4764 GCF_010672755.1 Moorena sp. SIO1F2 | reverse complement strand
TCAACAACAGCCGTTCCTTGCACTTCTTCTTGGGTGCATGGCCTGTAATCGGCATCTGGTTTACTGCACTGGGCATCAGCACCATGGCATTTAACCTGAATGGCTTCAACTTCAACCAGAGCATCATCGACTCACAAGGTCACGTGATCAACACCTGGGCTGATGTACTTAACCGGGCTAACCTAGGTTTCGAGGTAATGCACGAGCGTAACGCTCACAACTTCCCTCTAGACCTAGCTGCGGCTGAAGCTACTCCCGTAGCTTTGACTGCTCCAGTGATCAACGGTTAATTTTAACTTGGTTTAATCTACTTGATTAACACAAAGCGCTCTCCAGATAGGGAGCGCTTTTTTTGTTTGTCTGTCATTATTGGAGTTCTCAGGTTTTAGGGAGTAGGGAGCAGGGAGCAGGGAGTCGGGAGTCGGGAGTCGGGAGTCGGGAGTCGGGAGTCGGGAGCTGGGAGCTGGGAGCTGGGAATAAAATTTAGATGTAGCTCACGCTTACTAGGAAACGCGATAGTCATTGGTAGTCATTGGTTCTTTGTCAATACCCCTTTACCTTTTGTCTTTACTGTTGCCTTTAATAAAACTTAATATAAAATTGTCGATAACTTTATAAAAAATTTAAATTTGTCTGTGGTAACTGGGTTTACTATCAACAGAAAAATACTATCAAGTCCGATAGCATCGATATATAGCACTTCTGATCACAAGTTAGGTGCCCTTGACCTTGGCGAATTAAATTCGCCAAGGTCAAGGGCACCTGAGGTACACACAACTTTTTCCCTGTTCCCTACTCCCTACTCCCTACTCCCTACTCCCTACTCCCTACTCCCTACTCCCTACTCCCTACTCCCTACTCCCTACTCCCTACTCCCTGTTCCCTTTCCTCAAGGACCAATGACTAATGACAACTGAAACCCTTGTCATCGTAACCAGTATTGCACCAGGAAATATTAATAAGCAACAAGCAGCTATTAATAGTTGGCTTAATCTAGGATTTGAGGTTGTTTCTTTAAATATTATAGAAGAGATTGAGAAACTCCAGCCTTTATATCAAGACATTAAATTTCACAGAGTATTTCGGGATGGACGAGAGCATTATGGTAAGCCTTATGTTTACATTGATGACCTCTTATCCTATTTGCGTGAGTACGGTAGCCAAATCTGTGGAATTGTTAACGCAGATATTATCTTAAAAGCTGAGCAGGATTTTACAGAATTTATTCGAGAGCAAACTCAAAACTCTATCCTGCTCGCTTCACGAGTCGATGTTGATACTGCTGAATCAATCAACGGCGAGATTTACGATGTTGGGGTTGATGTGTTCTTTTTTGAAAAAGAACTGCTGGAAAAATTCCCATCCTCTGACTTTTGCCTTGGTATTCCCTTTTGGGATTTCTGGGTACCAGTGATTGCTTGGCAACAGGGGTTAACCATAAAAGACTTAGTGTCTCCCGTTGCTTATCATGTCAAGCACTCCACAAACTATAGCTACGAAATTTGGCAAAAATCAGCCCTTAATTTTACCAAAATATTTGCTCCAGCTCGGTATCATTCTTATCAAGAAAAAGCTGATATCAACAAAGTTGATTATGACTTAATTGGTCACATCGATAACTATATCGTTCAGCAATTCTTGACAATTTATCAAAACAGTAAACAACCGATTATATATAAACCCAGATTACCTGATGCTCAGAATCCGGTCTATAGCCATACCAATACTAAAAATCATGATTATAATTCCTTGGTTTGGTTAGCCTGGACCTGTTATCATTCTGGGAATTTCACCACTATGGCTGAGCAGTTAAAAAACTCCCTAAGCATTACCCCTTATCAACCAACCGAAACTATTTCCGATTGGATAGAGCAGTTTACAACATTTTCAGCGGCTTATGGTTCTCCATTCAATTCTTATCCATTCAGTAACCTACCGGAATGGCAAGAGCTAATACGCTCTACTCTGCTTAATCGACCATTTAGTACCTATAAATGGAAACCCAAAGTATCCATCATCACATCAGTCTTTAAAGGGGATAAGTATATTGAACACTTCCTCAAGGATATTAGCCAGCAGACGGTTTTTGCTGAATGTGAATTACTATTGGTCAATCCCAATTCTCCGGGAAATGAAGAGCCTGTGATTAAAAAGTATATGACCAGGTATCCCAATATTATCTATATAAAATTGGATGAAGACCCAGGGCTGTATGAAGTTTGGAACATGAGCATTCGACTAGCCCGTGGTCACTATATTACCAACGCTAATCTGGATGACCGCAGAGCTCCCAGACATATCGAAGAACATATGAGAGCTTTGGATGAGCATCCTGATGTGGACGTAGTTTGCGCTCCTCTGAAAGTTACGATGCAACCCAATGAAACCTGGGATAATAATACGGCTCATGCTGTCTGGTATGTGGGATTTCCGGAGTATTTTGGAACCGAAGACTTTTTTCAAGAAAAGTGGTGGGCTGAAGGGGAGGAAAAAGGTAAAATAGGCTCCCAAAATCTTCCCCATTGTATGCCGGTCTGGCGGAAGAGTGTCCATGAAAAAAATGGCTATTTCGATGAAATTGAGTATGGCGCGAGTGCTGATTGGGAATTTTGGTTACGTTGTTCAACTAACGGGTCTAAATTCATGCTGTTGAGGGAACCTTTAGGAATTTACCTAGAAGACCCTCAATCCTATAACAGGCGGTTTGAATCAACGGTTGATTTTGAGAAAAAAATTTTACAGGAGTATTATGTACCGCTAACTGAGAAATCCAATGGTAATGGAAGCCTTGATGTCTCCCAAACTGAAGAGCAGGATTCAGGGTTTGAAGACTCTGGGGATTATCCGAAAAAACTCAATCTTGCTTCTGCTTTACAGTATCATTACGGGGAGCATCGCTCTGGATGGTCTTATGCGATGAATAGCTTGAAAGCGTTACATAATGATGCTGGAATCTTGGTGGATGGCTTCATAGAAAAGAAATTTGCCTGGGGTTCCGATCCTGGAGATTGTAACAACACCCCAACTGCTTATACAGAGCCTTGGATTGGATTCATCCATTGCCCTCCCTATGCCCCTAAATGGTTTCAAGAACACCTGTCACCTCAGAGAATATTTGCAAGTCAGTTGTGGCAAGAGAGTATTAAGTATTGTCAAGGTCTATTTTGTTTATCTGAAGACTCTCGTCGATGGCTCCAAAAGCAGCTAGATGTGCCGATTGTCAGCATCATCCATCCTACGGAAACCCCAGATGTCAAGTTTTCGATGGATAAGTTTTTGGCAAATCCTGAGCCAACTATTATCCAAATTGGAATTTGGTTGCGGAAGATGCACTCTATCTACTATTTACCGGTAAAAAACTACAAAAAGGTGGTGTTACGTAAACCCTATTCTGGGGAGATGTTACACACTGAAAAACAAGTATTTAATTTACAGCCCAATTACAGTTATGTGCAGATAGTTGATTATTTGCCCAATGATGAGTATGATGAAGTCTTGTCAAAGAATATTGCTTATTTGGAGTTGTATGACACCAGTGCCAATAACGCGATCATTGAGTGTATCGTCAGAAATACTCCGGTTTTAGTCAATCCGCTGCCAGCTGTAAAAGAGTATTTGGGCGAAGACTATCCCCTTTACTTCCAGTCTAGACAAGAAGCAGCAGCCAAAGCTGAGGATTTTGCTTTAATTGAGGAAACCCACCACTACCTGCAGCAGCACCCGATTAAAGAAAAGCTGAGCAACGATTATTTTTTAAAATCCATTGTCAAATCGGACATCTATCAACAGTTATCATGAGAATATCCCACAAGCATAAGTTTGTATTCCTCAGCAAACCTAAGTGTGCTAGTACTAGTATTCGTAAGGCATTGGATCCTTACACCGATGTTTGGAGTACGGATCAGAAGCGACATTACCATCACCATGTTCCAGCATCTCTGTTAAAGCAGCATTTTGAGCGTATGGGTTGGAACTGGAACAGCTACTTCAAGTTTATTAGTATCCGAAACCCTTGGGATATGCTGGTTTCTCTGTACTTTTATGCTAAGCCAGATCACCGAGGTATTTATTGGTGGGAAAAACCAAGAGTAGTCAGTGTATCCAAAGATGCTATAGAAAAATACCCCTATAACCCAAACACCAGGATGCCATTCAAGGAGTGGATTAAGACTGGCAAATCTTGGGACTTGAAGCAGCAACAATTTCTTGATGATTTGTATAGCTATACCCTTCCTTACTATGTTCTTGATGATCAAAATAATTTCCTCGTCGATTATGTTATTCGTGTTGAACACCTAGAGGAAGACTTAGATTTTGTTTCGTCAAAGCTAGGACTAAAGCTAGATTCTTTGAAGATAAATACTAGCAAGCATGACCACTACAGCCAGTATTATGATAGCGAATCCAAAGCAATAGTCTCCGAAATGTTTGAGTATGATATCAACTACGGAAAGTATTCTTTTTAAACTAGGGAATAGGGAATAGGGAATAGGGAATAGGGAATAGGGAATAGGGAATAGGGAACAGGGAGCAGGGAGCAGGGAACAGGGAACAGGGAACAGGGAATAAAATTTAGATGTACCTCACGCTTACTAGGAAACGCTAGATAATTTTTGAGTGCTCAGTGCTCAGTTATCAGTGCTAATTTTTGAGTGTTGAACTATAAAATATAGTGTTGATAAGACCTATAAGATACAGTCAAATTTATTACTCCTACTCCCTACTCCCTACTCCCTACTCCCTACTCCCTACTCCCTACTCCCA
>NZ_JAAHFV010000443.1:0-4766 GCF_010672755.1 Moorena sp. SIO1F2 | reverse complement strand
AGGGAGTAGGGGAAACAGTGTGGGTTTTCCGGTGTAGGGTAACCGTCACCCCGTCATAGCCTCTCCCCATCTCCCCAAAGCGCCCCCATTCAGAATTTAAATCGGTGACAGCTTATTCCCACTCCCCTCCTAACTACACCTGCCATACCCCCTTGTTGATTAGACCTCCCAGAAAAACTAGGGAAGTCTATTGATCGCTTGTGCTAATTTGATTTGTTTTTGATTTGTTTGTGATTTCCCTTTTGTCTACATCAGTCATGATTTCGAGTTCCTTGGGAGTAGCCTTTAGGTGAAAAAGATAGCGACCGTTGATCATATAGACTGTAGTGATAGCTCCTATAGCAAAGATCAGGACTCCACAGAGCGGTAAAGTAATCTGCCAAACTGGGAAGTTGTGGTTACTTGGTTTTTTCTGTTGATTCTGTGACATAGTGATTGAACACTTAGAGACGACTGTTTGAATAGCCACGATTTCCTATTGACTGCCTGCCTAGACGCTACAAACTATCGAGCAGGCTTTCACTCCGAGTAGAATTCCTACCCCAAAGAATTTTTGAGCAAAATTATTACCCATGTTCTGTTACCGCCTACTAGCAGCTTTAGAGTCTGATTGCGAGGCTACATAGTTAATGTGCCGGTTCAAGGATTCTGTGACATTGACTGGGTCATTCTTCTAGAGGTGCTGCTATTCAAAATTCAAGCACCCTGTTTTTTTTTGGAAATTTTCCCGAGAGGGTGTCACACTTTCTGACAGTTCTGCACATATATATAGAAGAGGCAATCTGATGATTTGCGTAGCAGCATATTCTGCTACGCATAAAAAATAGTTCGTCTCTTCAAGTAGTAAATAGCGCTAGCTTTTACTTCCAAACTAAATTAGAAATAGGAGACAGTGGGCAATGGTCAAATGTGAATATAAACTACCCAAAAATTATCATATTATTGATAATAAGCAAAAACAAAAAAAATGGAAGCTTTTAATGATAAAATTACGTAAATTAGTAGGTCAATAAAAAATACAAAAACATTGAATAATATCATAAACAGGAGGTCGTGTTCAATGTCACCATAGGAGACCTAATAAATGATCATAAAAAAAACTTTAACCCCTAGGGAAAAGTTTGAATCAGCGGTTCAACATTTATTTAAACAAACCTATTTAGAAACTAATGAAGCAAAATCTTATGCTGCATTATTCAACGGAATCAAGTCCAAACTACGCCAATTTAATTTACCACATGATCAAATGTATGATGTAATTCATGAAACGTATTTACGGGGAATAAAACTCCTAGAATCCGGGGAAGAGATTAAAAACCCTAGAGCCTGGATCAGGGAGACTTCCTTCAATGTCATCCGTGAGATGAGCCGGAAACAAAAAAAAGAGCCGTCATGGGACTCTAATTTAATAGAGCATCAAAAAGCACTAGAAGCAAGCAATAGTCTCAACTCGGCGAACTATGACGATAAAGACTTAAGGCTGCTGGAGCTAGCCCTTAAAAAATTAGAACCAAAGGACAACAAGCTAATCGTGTTACGGCACATAGAAGGGTTATCTTGGCAACAAGTAGTAAACCATCTAGCTTCTAACGGAGAAGTTGTGACTGAGGCGTCTGCCAGGCAACGAGGTAAACGTGCCCTAAAGCGTTTACGTAATATCTTTTTTGAGCTTAAGAAGCATAATTAGTAAACAAAATATTATGATTAGCTATAGCTAATTAGGGTGCGGAAACCGCTTGGGGGCATTCCTGATATGATTGCCCCAATCTTCCTTTATTAATTAAAATATATTTTTTAAACAATTTTCTTTGTAGAATATTTTATTTAATAAAACTTTATCAAATAAAATTACAGGATAAATTAACAAAAATAATGAGCATGATTAAACGAAAAAAAAATAAATTAGCAGAAGAATTAGCAGAAGAATATAGCCAGCTAATAGCTCTTCCGGTTTTGTCTGAATTAGAGGCAAATCGGATGGCAGAAATCCTAGAGCTAGCTAATCTTGATGAATCCCTTAACTGCTTAATTGAGGAAATTGAAATTAAGGAATATTTACAACTAGAAAAGTGGAATCAAGGTCTTCGGAATTTACTGAAGGTGGTTTCAACAGAAGAGCCATCCCCTACTACACCATGGCAGGACTAAACTATCTAAGGGGTGTAAGCATTCAGTGGTCAGTGGTCAGTGGTCAGTGGTCAGCCATCAGCGGTCAGTGGTCAGCGGTCAGTGGTCAGCGGTCAGTGGCACAGGCTTCTAGCCTGTGACGCTTCGACGCTGTGACCTAACTCATAAGCTGAAAGCTGAAAGCTGAAAGCTGATAACTGATAGCTGATAGCTGATAGCTGATAGCTGATAGCTGATAGCTGATAACTGATAACTGATCGCTTAGCTTGATAGATCACCCCTTGACATGGTATGATCAACAATCAGCTATAGTTGGCAATCAATCCTTCATAGTATTCGTTAATAGTATTCCTCCAGCAAACCCATGACTCAACGCACTCTAGGCGGAACCAACCGTAAGCAAAAAAGAAAATCCGGTTTTCGTGCCCGGATGCGCACCAAAGATGGTCGCAATGTGATTAGAGCTCGCAGAAGCAAGGGACGGCGTCGTCTCTCGGTCTAGTCATCCAAGCATTGATGCCGACCTGCTATAAGTAAAAGGTAAAAGGTTAAGAAACAGCCATTTCCCGTGGCTCTTCTGCCTTTATCCTGCTCAAGGAATTGATATTAATCAAGGATTACAGTTAAGCATTGGGATTGCCTCAAGCTAATCGACTTAAGCACTGGCGAGATTTTAAAACAGTCTATCGCTCAGGTATTCGTCGTTCAGGGCGTTACCTAACATTACGGGGTTTACAACAGAGTACTATTCCCGCGATTGCCAAAGAAACCATTGCGCCAGAAAAATCCCTATCAAACAATCACCCTCCCTCCCGTCTTGGCATCTCCATCAGCCAAAAAGTCAGTAAGAAAGCAGTTGTTAGAAATCGGATTAAGCGGCAACTTCGAGCCGCCCTCAGGCAGTTATTACCACGCCTATCCCCCGGTTGGAAACTAGTCGTAATAGTAAAACCAGAAGCCAGAGAGTGCGAATATGCACAACTTTTGAGAGAATTAGAAAAGTTGTTGGTAAAAGCAGAGGTGTTGGATGGGCATTAGAGAAGATGTATTTTATGAGGGTGGCCCTCACCGGGGAGATCTGATCATTAGCATATTGTTGGCATTTACGATTATATTCATACCTCTAACCGTAGCTGCTATTGTCAGGGCTCTATGGCTACGGTATCGGATTACCAGCCGCCGCATATCAATAACTGGGGGTTGGCGGGGACGCGATCGCTCAGATGTGATCTATTCTGAAATTTCAAAGATTGCCACAGTTCCCCGTGGTATAGGAACTTGGGGAGATATTGTCGTTACCCTAAAAGATGGTAGCCGTTTGGAAATGCGCGCAATACCGCGCTTTAGAGAAATTTACGACTACATTGCCGAACGAGCAGCAGACAAAACAGGCAAAGCCGTTAGTGCCATCAAAATGATGTAGACAGAACATTGCCAAGAAAACCTTGACATCGGTCCCTTGCCCTGATCTAGTCTTCCCTTTCCTACATCTGGCCACCAAAATCGGTTCAACTCCTTGATGTCAGTAGATATACCTGATAAAAGTCGGAAACCCGAACCGCATAGGGACGGAGATTAGTTACATTAGACACAGAAAACTTTACAATAGCGCCTAGGTTAACGTCAAACGAATGGACTTTGGTATCGGATTTATCTCCAACAACATCATGCTGCCAATCCTGGATTTCTTTTACGGGATTGTGCCTAGCTATGGTTTAGCCATAATAGCCTTGACCCTGGTGATTCGCTTTGCCCTCTTCCCTCTTAATGCTGGCTCCATTCGCAACATGAGGCGCATGAAAGTCACCCAACCCTTGATGAAGAAGCGGCAAGACGAAATAAAAGAGCGCTACAAGGATGACCCGGCTAAACAGCAGGAAGAAATGAGTAAGCTGTTTCAAGAGTTTGGCAACCCCCTAGCCGGTTGTTTGCCACTGTTGGTACAAATGCCGGTTCTGTTTGCCCTATTTGCCACCTTGCGGGGATCACCCTTTGCAAACATTAACTACGACGTCAACTTACAAATTTTTCCCCAAGAACAGCTGGAATATATCCAGCCTAAAGTCTTTACCACCAAACCCCAAAATATTTACATTACCGATGGCTTACATGAACCAGTCATCGCCCTACTTCCGGCAGGAAATAAGCTGGTAGTTGGGGAAAAAACCAAAGTAGAGTTTCAAACTGTTGAAGGTCAACCCTTAAATCAACTAATTGCTCAGCATCCAGAAACCGATATCACTCCCACTTGGCAAATAGTCAACGGAGAAGACCGCTTACGTATTCTTGAAGATGGGACACTAGAAGCCCTGATGCCTGGAGAGGTAAAGCTTCAGGGAACCTTAACGGGAATAGCTGCTAACAAAGGCTTTCTATTTATTGATGCTTTAGGAAGAGTGGGTGCTTTTGATGACGATGGCACTATCCACTGGGATATCGTAGGTATGATTCTATTCTTTGGGATCAGTTTGTACGTCAACCAGCTGTTGTCTGGTTCAGGTGCAGGTGCAGGGCAAGCCGGTGACCAGCAAAAGGTAGTTAATCAGATTACTCCAGTATTGTTTTCTGGCATGTTCTTATTCTTTCCCCTGCCAGCTGGGGTTTGAAATATATTAGCTACAACAATATACATCAATACC
>NZ_JAAHFV010000442.1:0-4769 GCF_010672755.1 Moorena sp. SIO1F2 | reverse complement strand
TTGGTAACTCTGGAGCAATTAGATAAAATTTATGACTGGTTGGAAACAGCCTAAAACCTGATCAATCAATCAGGGAGGAGAGACAAACTATGTCTAAGGAGCTATGTCTTTGGGTTAAAATATCCCTCAGACAAATTTATAATTCTACTTTGTCCTTAACTATTTATCCCCTTATCAAAAAGAGCGATTTCATAAGTGACTCGCTCTTTTTGTTAGATCTTGGCTATCCCAATGTAACTATCAATGTAACTATTCAGCCTACCGCTATCCGCTATCAGCCATTAATAGTATGCCTTTAGCCCTTCAGCTAACTGCTAATAGTTCAATGCTTACAATGAAAGTCCACATGAACTATAGCGGGTTCTAACCTAATGAGGTACACAGGATTTTTTCCCTGTTCCCGATTCCCGATTCCCGATTCCGGATTCCCGATTCCCGATTCCGGATTCCCGATTCCGGATTCCCCATTACCTATTACCTATTACCTATTACCTATTACCCAAAAATTTGTACCTCACCTAATTGAAAACTGCTATAGTCATAATGGGTAGTAAGATAACTAATGGGGTGGAAGTACTTTGAAACGAACAATCGTAATACTCGGTTTTGGATTAATCTTAGGAATTTTTATCTCACAGTTTGTTCCACCCGCCACAGCTTCTATAACTGTTGTAGAATCCCGGATTGCTTCTGTTGAATCTGAGATAACTAACTTGAGATTTAAAATCAATCAGTTAGAGTCTCAGTTACGTCAGGTCAGCCAGTCAATTCCTGACAGTAATCGACCCAGTCAACACCACATACAATCACCAACTGATACCTATAGCAGGGTAGACCCTGAGCACCCAATGTTTAAGCGTCTCGCTACCTTAGTAATAGAACTCAAGGAACGGGTTAATCGATTAGAAGAAGAGGTATTACCAAAAGAATGAAGAATGAAGAATGAAGAATGAAGAATGAAGAATGAAGAATGAAGAATGAAGAATGAAGAATGAAGAATGAAGAATGAAGAATGAAGAATGAAGAATGAAGAATGAAGAAGGAAGAAGGAAGAAGGAAGAAGGAAGAAGGAAGAAGGAAGAATGAAGAAGGAAGAAGGAAGAAGGAAGAAGGAAGAAGGAAGAAGGAAGAAGGAAGAAGGAAGAAGGAAGAAGGAAGAAGGAAGAAGGAAGAAGGAAGAAGGAAGAAGGAAGAAGGAAGAAGGAAGAAGGAAGAATGGAAAATTCTAAATTCTAAATTCTAAATTCTAAATTCTAAATTCACTTTGATGCTAGTTGATCAGCCCAGCGAGTTGTTTCTGGTAATCGATACTTAGATGTGCAGCGCAACACATAATCAATTGCTGTGGGTAAGCTGATGCGATGACCAATGGAAACATAGACTGGCTTAACTCCAGTCCGAGTACGCACAACGGCTCCAATGATTTCTCCATCATGGCTCAGCGGTTGCCAATTACCTTTGTTTTCGGGCAAATCCTCATGATCACCAATGAATCGGGACTTAGCCACACCAATGGTGGGAATATCTGTCAGTACCCCCAGATGGCAGGCAAGACCAAAGCGACGAGGATGGGCAATGCCCTGACCATCACACAAAATTAAGTCAGGGATAATGCTAATTTTTTCCAAAGCATCCAGTAATACAGGGACTTCTCGGAATGATAGGAAGCCTGGTACATAGGGAAAGGTAGTGGGTCTGGATGCGATCGCATTTTCCCTCAGCTGCAAGTCGGGAAAGCTTAAAACTGCTACTGCTGCCTGTGATATAGCGCCATCCTCCTCAAAACCTACATCTACACCCGCAACATACTGCACTTCCCCCAACTGATCTTCAAAAATTACCTCAGGTTGTAGTTGTTGTTGAATTGCTTTAGCTTCTTCACTATTGACTGGCCAAGGGTGGCGTTGTTGGATGTCCATAGTAATTTTATTTTTGGTACGTGGAAATTTTCCATTCCCTGGCGCAACATAAACGATGATTAATTATAATCAATTAATTAATTAACTAGATTTGGTCTCACTGAGATCAAAACGCTGGCGCAAGATAAATTCTGCGATCGCTAAATCAACTGGGGTAGTTACCTTCAAATTCGTCTCCTCCCCTTCCACAATCTTGACTGGCAAGCTGCACCGTTCAAACAAAGCGGCATCATCCGTAACTTCCCAGCCAGCCTTACGTCCTTGGTCATGGCACTGTTTCAACAACTTCACCTCAAATCCCTGGGGTGTCTGTGCTGCCCACAATCCCTTCCGATCCGGTGTATCTTGAACAAGATTGGCTTCATCCACCACTTTAATCGTATCCTTCACTGGCACAGCGGCAATTAGACCGGGACAACCCATTAAGACTTCGGCACACCGTGCCAGTAACTCAGGGGTAGCTAAGCATCTAGCACCATCGTGAATCAACACCCTTTTGGCTTCTGCTGGTAAAGCCTGCAAGCCATTATAGACAGATTCTTGCCGTGTTTCCCCCCCCTCAATCAACTCCACAGGTTTAGATAGGGCAAGTTCAGCTAGAATTGCTTTAAACTCTGGCCAGTCATAGGGTTGTCCCATGATCCCAATCCAGCTTATACTACTGGCTTTCTCTGCTGCTAGCAGTGTCCAAGCCAGTATTGGTTTACCTAGAAGTGTTAAAAGAAGCTTATTGCGATCGCTCCCCATCCGTCGTCCCATTCCGGCTGCTGGAATTAATAAATGCACGATTTTCTACCTCTTAGCTGCTGCTTCATGCCTGAGCTTAGGATAATATGCCCTCGATAGAATTCAGAATTAGTCCTTCCAGCGTCAAGTTAAAATTAATCTGATCCGTAAGCTCAAGCAATTTGAGATGAGAATACTAGCCCTTGTTCCTGGTGGAATTGGCGACCAAATCCTGTTCTTTCCCACCCTCTCACAACTAAAACAGTATTATCCCAAAGCTGAGATTGACGTTATTGTGGAACCGCGAGCCAAGGGGGCTTATCGGGTTTGTCAGTCAGTCGATGAAGTTCTAACCTTTGATTTTAAAGACCGCAATGGTCTCGCAGATTTTGGTAACTTGTTGGGAGTGATCCGCGATCGCGAGTACGATGCTGCCATGACCCTAGGACGTCGGTGGTCAGTTGGGCTGTTGCTCTGGATGACTGGTATTGTGCGTCGAATTGGTTACCAAGCTGGTTCAAGGGATTTGTTTTTTACCAACCCTGTGCCCCTAAAAACTGAGCAGTATGCTGCCCATATGTACCATGACTTACTACTAGGTTTCGGTATTAACGTTCCTTGTCAAGAACTCGCTGTTAGGGTTCCCAAATCAGATATTGAATGGGCAGAAGCTCAACAGCAACAGCTAGAGATTCCAGAAATTGGCTACATTCTTATTCATGGCGGTTCTAGTCAACTCGCTCTGTCCCAAGGAATTGATAAAATCTACCCAGTTGAGAAATGGCAGAAGATTGTTGAAGACATTCGCCAAAAACAACCAGATCTGCCCATTGTCTTGCTAAAAGGGCCAGAGGATGCAGAATGGTGCCAGGCGATGATGGAGTACCATCGTGACCTCAAGGTTACTGCTCCAGAAGATATTGGTAAATTGTCAGCCATGATTGCCGGTGCTAATTTGATGCTGTGTACCGATAGTGCACCGATGCATCTAGCTGTAGCTGTTGGTACTCCTACCATTGCCTTGTTTGGTCCGACAGAGGCAAACAAACTACTACCTGCCA
Source organism: Moorena sp. SIO1F2 (assembly GCF_010672755.1). NCBI lineage: Bacteria > Bacillati > Cyanobacteriota > Cyanophyceae > Coleofasciculales > Coleofasciculaceae > Moorena > Moorena sp. SIO1F2. The sequence goes on along the minus strand of NZ_JAAHFV010000442.1, from coordinate 1,063 downwards.
AGGAGGGGGTATACGGTATTCAATCACCTACTGGTCGGATTGCCGATATCAAACCGGAAACTGTATTAGAGCAAATTTGGGGTAGCTAGTATAATTCCAGTATGTCTTGAGGAAATCATCAGCCGCTTTTCTCTTTTCCCCAAACTCTGTTTAAGATGGGAAGCTGACGCTATAGGGGTTGATTGAGATGATCATCAACCCGATGTGACATTATACTTTGCACAGCCATAAGCTGCCCATTCATAGTATTTCTTATGCCAAGATAGCATTTATTATACTGATCAGCCCCGGCTTCATCTCCCCATCTTTCTATCCATCTTTTTTATGATGGGTATTCAACCAGACTTGATATCACCCCCTGAGGTCTCGATCAGATTAAACAAAGTATCATCTAGTTCATAGCCGAGTAACTGAGCCATCGACTTGAGGCGGGATGGGCTCTGTATACCCCACTCCTTTAACCACTGACTTAGTACAAAGATTTTCTGCATCACGAAGATTTCTAAGGCTTCAGAGTTGTACTGGATGCCTTCTGTACGATTAAATTGGTGAGGCACTAGCATAGCAGTATAGCGGACGAATTCCCCAGATTTCCAATCTAGTAGAAAAGGTAACCAGGGATAGGTAGCATCCAAGCGCACAAACCATAACCGCACCTCTGGCATTTCTGAGAATTCCCGAGGATCCTCAGGATCGCAATCAAAATCAATCTTAAAGCCTAGCTGCTGCTCATAGTTTGCGATCGCACCGTCTTGCAGCCACCCTTCAATCACTGTCTGAGCTGGAGACAAGTCTAAGGTTTGGAAATGGTTAGTATTTAAGGAAATGATTGTAGTCACGCAATAGTTCCAATATCAATAAAATCAGTGCAACATTTAACCTGTGTAAACCTACTTATCAGCAGGAATGACCTGTATGGCACCAGGTGAGAACCTGGTGGTTGATTAAACTAAGCCGGTGAGTCGCCCCACCGACTCGTCTTCAGAACCGGACATGACACTTTCGCATCATCCGGCTCCTCATCATAGGAACCATTTACATTGGTACCTCTAGAACGGATTCT
>NZ_JAAHFV010000441.1:0-4833 GCF_010672755.1 Moorena sp. SIO1F2 | reverse complement strand
GCACCTTTAGATCAAGTCAAGCAATATATCGAAAATCAATCAGGCGGACGAATTTGAGGGGTCTATCCATCCCCATCCTTAAGAGGAATGGGGAATTTCGACCCCTCAAACTCCCCATTCGTTAAATTTCCCACGGGTCGCACCGCTTGAAACGCCGCCGGGCAGACGGTGTATGCTTTCTGAGGGCAAGTTCATTAGAATCCCTATGAAGAAAGAATCCTCGTTCTTCTAGGAAGAGGAGTGTCAAGACATTATCACCCTAGCACGGGTCAAAAAGGTTTAAGGGTTAAGGGTTGTTCGCATAGCGTGGCCCATTCGCGTAGCTTGGCCTTTTGGCCAAGGCCAAGGCCAAGGTTGTTCGCCCCGTATTCGGTTTAGGGTAGGTTAAAGCTTGAAGGGGTGACAACCTACTTGTCACCCCTTCAGGTCAACATCGACCGTGAGGGATCAATTACGAGTGGCACAGGGGCAACAACAACGTATCTTCTATTTCTTTGCGCACCGTCAGACTCAGCTGACAATTACTATTGAGGCACTCTACTAGCAAGTGATTAACACGACTATACTGCTCTAACCAATCTTGGGATGTCTTGGTCAAATGCCATTGGTGACCAATATTGCGATGCTCTATCATCAAGGCTCTTAATTGTGATACCCATTCCGCACCATGACTTTGCCACCATTCTTGAATACTATCTCGGTCGTCATCATCTAGGTCAGGTAGCTGATTTTTAAGCTTCTCTAGATAGTCTCCTATAGACTCAATCCCAGTCAGGTGATTCAAATCAAGGGCAAGGTAAAGAGCACTGAGTCGGTCGTAAACTAGTTCTGCTGTCATAGCTTGGGCAACAGCTAAAGCATGATCTAAAGCTAAATCTAGGGCAAGTTCACTACCCAACTCTCCTCCTAGTCTGTGATCAATAGCCAAAGCTAAGGCTTGATTCCGGGAAAGAGGATGGCTAGGAGGAAGGGCAAGGGTCATGTAAAAAGCACGGACTGCTGCTGGCTTGTAGGGAGTATAGATCTCGAGGGATTTGATCTCGATCCAGTTCAAGAACTTTGTCAAGTTATCATCTAAAGCCATAGCGCTTGGTGTCAGTTTGACTGAGTCAAGCACCATTTCTGAACAGACTAACCGATTAATCTGTTGCTTGATCAGCAACAATAGCTGATCAGCATCTGGCAACATTTGTGCTGTGAGTAAAAATACTTCCCGCCAACGTTTCTCCTGTAGGTGTTCGACTAGCTGTGACAAAGACATCCCAGTGCCGATCACAATCGCTCTGGCGGTAAAATACTCTTGAAATGTCAGATGGGAGAATGAGTAGATTCGTCGTGCCCGCTCTACCAATAGTCCATGCTGCACCTCGATAGATTTGAGTACTGCTAAGCTATCTAATTCTAGAGCTGCCTGGTTGCTTTGAGTTGCTGGTAATTTCCGTAAATAATCAGCAATTAATTGTTGCAGCCGAATTTCTTCAAAGAAATACTCCCCTTGCTCAAAGGTGATAACTGCTAATTGAGAAAGTAATTCTAGCTTGTGGGGCAAGGATAAATTACGATAAATATCATCTCGCTTAACACCCCGGGCTTCATCCCAGCGAATCAGTAGTAAGTCTAGTCCTTGCTGGTAAAGATCAGAGCGTTTTACAGGAAAGTCAGCTTTGGTTTGAAAAACCAGACAGGCTAGATTCAGCAAGACTGGTGTTGTTGCTAGTTCTCTAATTTGCTGATTTTCTGGCAGCTTCATCTGCTCGATAAACAGAGATGCTTTCTCCAAACCTGATTCTGGGTCATTCCTTGCTACCGCCACAAACCACTTTTTAGCAAAGTGTTGAATTTGTGCTGGTTTGAAGTCAGCAATCTCAACCTCAGTAAATCCCTGAAATCGATACTGTTGAGCTGCAATGCGACATGTGATGATCAGCTGATTTTTGTAATACTTTTCTGAAATCTTACGAATTTGTTGAATAACTTGATTACTGGCACTTTCCGGGACTTCATCCAAGCCATCCATTAAGATCAAGGCTCTGCCATAGCTGAGGATAGTTTCAATATCTTGTTCTGAAATACCACAACTTTGAAGCTCTTGATTAATGTAGTTAAATAGGCTGAAACTACATTCGATCATAGCATCCTCGGCAAAGTTTTTCAATCGAATCAACATCGGAACCCGATCCGATTGAAAATTTCCTTGATTGCACTGAATAGCCAGATATTGCAAAAAGGTGGTTTTCCCAGAGCCAGGTTTACCTAGCACCATCATTTTAGGATAGCGTTCTACCGCTTGCAGTCCTGGTATGCTTTCCCGGCGCACTTTGCCTATACCCAAGCGGTCAAATTCCTCCGCTGGGAAGCCTTGCAAATCGTCAATTTCCAACCATCGTTGACTAGTGATTTCTTCGAGAATATTCACATCCACGTAGATGTGATCTAAACTAACCGGTCGAGCAATATCTAATAGGCGTAGAGTGCCACACTGATTTTGAATTTTGTCATGGTAGTGCGATCGCACTTTGGTGACGATGGCATCAACTCTACTTTTGTCCTCAGCTGCTTTCTTTTCTGCATCTATCTGAGCATCTTCTGGTATAGCGACAATGTCTTCCATCTCCAAATCCAGATGAAAGCAGATTTCGCTAAAAACGCGGCGGTCAACGGGTTTACCGGCAAAAAACTTCCAAATCGGTTGGCGAGTTTCTATGCCGATTTCACCCGCAAAATATTCTTGTGTCCATCCCTTGCGTTCAAAAGCCTGTTTGGCTTTTTTGATGCCGTCTGGAGATGCCTGGAGAGATCGCTTTGCCATAGCTCAAGCTTAATTTACTGAAAAATCTTTCGACACTCATCTATAGATTTCCCGAAAAATAGGTCAAGAGCCACAAGGAACGGATCACAATGGGAAATTTTTGATCAGAGGGGGTGATGGGGTGATGGGGTGATGGGGTGATGGGGTGATGGGGTGATGGGGTGAGAAGTATATAGAAATCCTCAATCATTTGTGAAAAAGAACCTATGGTGAGATTCTTACTTCTGTTCCTCCACTTCCGGTCTGAGGTTCCTCTGCCCCTTTTCTGGTGTTTGACAACTCAAATCGGATTGCTATATTTTCTTCTATCCCACTCTCAAGGGTCCGACCGTTGATTGTTCTCGGACAAAAGATGACGTTAAACGTGAGGCAAGAGGATATCCATGTTGCCTGCAAGCCTTTTTCCTTTTCACCCTCTCCCATTTCTGGTGAGTCATTGGTATACATCAACTCAAACACAACAAAAACGCAATCGCAAACATCCAAACTTCATCCTGAAACTATAGCATCAATTCAGTTCAGTAATTTTTCGTACACTTTAGGCGTTCGGTGAAGAGGACTGTGAACCATGACTAACGGTATGATAACGACCTTCATTGATTACTGACTTGGTGTCATACTAAGGCTTATTTCTATATCTCAATCAACTTAACTCTACTTATGAACCATCGTTATTGGAGAACCTTTATCGAAGCAGCTGCTGTCACTACCTGCCTGATGTTTGTCAATGGGATTCCCCCAATGACTGAAAATTTTATCTCTGCAACCCTTATGAATAATAAGTTTTTCCAGAATTATAAGGATGGCGTTAAGGAAGTAGTCGCTCAAGAATCTACTTACCCCTTGAATAGTTTATCACTATCATCCTTAGGGAGTGTGGAAAGTTTACCTGAAAAATTATGGAATGTCAAGTTTAACCAATTAACAGCATCAACGGTTAGCCAGAAATATTTCATTGATTCTGCTTTTAGCTTAGGGAGTTTTTAATGATGCTATTCATAGGTTTATTACACTATAAATAGATAATCAGGAGTTAAAATGTTACAAGTGTGTCTACAGCAACCCTGGCCCCTGGATAAACCAATTAGCAAAATTGTATTTCCAGCAATTTTACCAAGCAGCTTGGGAAATTTTGCCACATTATGCTTGATGTTATCCCCACAGGAAATTCAGTATTATCTATTCAGCAAGCCCCACAGTCAATTTGTCTTCATCAATTCGCCTCATCCTATGCTACTATGGGTTACTGTGCTTGAGTCTACAGCACAGGACTCTCGGTTACTCCCTTGCTATCTAGACTTGAAAACCTCGAAAGTTCAGACCATTACTCGTTGCTTAGCAGATAAAGGCTTCTATCGACTACTGTTGTTTTCCACTGAAGAACCACAACGCTGTAACCAGGTAATGACCGTAACGCTTACACCCCAACAATGCCACATGTTACAAGAGTCGGCTAATACTGGTCAAACCTCACAACCTATAGCTCAACCCATAGTCAGCAGACGCATACTAAAGATAAAATTTGAACAACTCAAATCCCAAGTGTTGAATAAATGGGATGCTCTGGACAGGTTTAATTCCCCAACCCAGGCAGAACTTGCTCATTCCATTTCCTAGTTTCCAGCTTCTTCTAACCTTAGGTATTATCATATCATTGCTAGTATGATATAATTCACCTTTGAATACTTATCATTCTGGGAAGCTGGCTGATTAGTCATTGGTTATTGGGTAAAGATGACAAAGAAGAAATTACTAATGACTAATTAAAATTTATTCGCGATCGAAATTTTGCTAATTGTTCACAACTGGCAAAAATTCTTTTCTCTGTGATGAATATTCCCAGGCAATTCCGTCTGGATCTTTACTTTGACTCCATTGTGAAAAGTCCGGATCAGATTTACGTTTACCAACTGTGCTCGAATGAACATCGAGTCGCTTGGCTAATTCGGCTTGGATCAGAGGTTGATAAACTTTCTTATCCTGCTTCTTTTTGACTCGGTTTTTTTGATCACCTGAAGCATTAA
>NZ_JAAHFV010000440.1:0-4842 GCF_010672755.1 Moorena sp. SIO1F2 | reverse complement strand
TATTATTAATTTGTTAGTATAATTAAAATATCTTTAATAAGTAAGTGGGTATAATTACGGCGGTTTGCATACCTATCAAGAACACAGGACTTTCTCCCTCTTCCCTCTTACTGGAGTTTAGACTAATTCTCGTTCACCGGAAACTTCCCCAACGAGAGTAGTCACATTGACTTACTCAGCTGAAACCCTTGATAAATAGTCATTACAGCAATTTTTAATGCAGTTGTCCTCAGCCAGTGCTATGAGTCAATTGTAGGTACGCAAGACTTTTTGAAGAGTTTGAAAAATGCAGCCCTAATCCAAACTCGGCAAAAAAGACAAATAATCAAATCGCCCAAGACTATCTCAAACGCTCTTTGGTGCTTGAGGCATGGGTTTCAATTCCTAATTGCTTTTTATGAAGTTTTTTTAAACCCCAAAATTTAGTCTAAAGTCCATTTATTATAGGCTGATTACAAAAAATACCCAAATCTGCTCTGGGCAAGGACTTTGTGTTTTTTTGAATATAGCCTTGGTAAAGCGGATTTGGTATTACCCATCACGTCGGTAAAGTTGAGGAAAAACCATGACCGTTACTATACCCATCAAAGCTATCCAACTCACACCCGGTAGTGCGCTTACTATAAATAACCTTAAATGGCAAGACTTTGAAACAATTCTTGACGAACTTGGGGAAAAGCGACGAGTGCGGCTGACCTACTATCAAGGAAATTTAGAAATCATGTCCCCCCTTGCCATTCACGAAAGACCCCACCGGATTATTGCCGATATTGTTAAAGGCATATTAAACCTACAGGGGCGCGACTGGGAAGATTTTGGTTCAACTACCTTTAAACGTCCTGAAATTGCTGGTGTTGAACCGGATACCTGTCTTTATATTCAGAATGCTCCTCAAATGCGAGGCTGTACTCACATTGACTTGGACATTTATCCACCCCCAGACTTAGCTATTGAATCTGATGTTACTTCGGCAGAGCCGACGCTACGCGAACAAAAACAACCTTTGAGGTTTATGCAGCCATTGGTGTTCCTGAAGTATGGATTTCTAGCAAACAACAACTTAAAATTTACATCATCAAAGATGGAAATTATCAAGAACAGTCGCTCAGTCCAACCTTTCCCAATTTATCCTTAACTACACAGATTCCTCAACTCGTAGAACAGGCAATTAATCAAGGAACAAGCAGAATGTTACGGGAATTAAAAAGTCAATTTTTTCAATCGAAATAAGTCTTACTTATTGCTAAGCAATTCCATCACACACCTCCCCAGCTGCCATCCTTTATATCCGTATATCGATTACCCACTATTGCCAATTATGCCTCAGGCACACAAGTTCCAACTAAACAAGCTCGATCCAAATTAACACCACTCAAAGAAGCCCCATCCATCTCAGCACAAAGCAAATTCGCCCCACTGAGATTACTACCAGATAGATTAGCTCCACGGAGATCGGCCTCTTCCAGATTGGCTTCACTTAAGGTTGCCCCTTGTAAATCTGCCTGAGACAAATCTGCTCCCTTCAAATTGGCACCATTAAGATTAGCTCCTCGCAAATCTGCCCCTCGCAAATCCACCCCTTGCAAATTCACCCCCATCAAATTGGCACCACTTAAAAAAGCACCGGTAAAGCAAGCCTGACTCAACTTAGCCCCCATCAAATTAGCGCCGCGCAGATTACCACCCCGCAAGTCCGCACCACTCAAATCCGCCTGCATCAAATTAGCACCAAGCAAATTTGCCCGTAAGTCAGCAGATTCCAGTTTGGCACCGATTAAGTTAGCACCATCGAGACGAGCACCATTTAAATTAGAGCCAGAAAAATTTACCCCCACAAGTGTTGCACCAGCAAGATTAATTTTTTCCAATTGGCTACCGGAAAGATCCTCATCTTCCAAATCTGCTCCTGGCAGTTGCTTTACTTTCCCCGCCCGAATTGCTTCAATTTCCATCAACCAGATAACCTTGGCCAAAAGGCCACGCGATCGCTTTCAACTGTTCATCTTTCACCCTACCCTACACCGGATCCCTGGGCAAGAACAACCTTCAACCTTGGCCAATAGGCCACGCAATCGCGTTCAACCTTCAACCTTGGCCAATAGGCCACGCAATCGCGTTCAACCTTCAACCTTGGCCAATAGGCCACGCAATCGCGTTCAACCTTCAACCAAATAACCTTGGCCAAAGGCCACGCAATCGCGTTCAACCTTCAACTTTTCTTACTTCATCCTTCAACCGTTACTTTTTCCTCAGATAAGGAATCAAGCAACCACATCCCTGAAGCAATTTTAGGCTGATTAGCCTGCAAACTCATACCCTGCTGCATTCCCATCACTATCAGTCCCAGGGTTTCCACCAGTTTAGGGTCAAAGGCTTCCCCTGACAATGCCTGACAGTTTCTTAGAGCTTGAGACAGAGCATCCTCCTCAGATTTATAGGTATTGAGTTGCTGCTGAAAATAAGCCATCAGCCTCAAAATCCTCGATTCCAAGGGAATGTTATCGTAAGCTAAGCCATCCGGTTGTCCTGAACCATCCCAGGATTCGGTTTGGTGGGTAATAATGTTAGCGACAGCCTGCAATCGAGGCATAATCCGTAACACCGATCCCCTCGGAAGAGATTCCTGCTTCTCGATCACGTCTTTCTGAGCAGCTGACTTAGGGGGTAGTTTTATCTTGACCCCCTGCAAGGGAGATAGACGGTGCAAGAGTGCTGCCAGACTTAAACGTTTCAGTTGCCATGCTGGTAAATCCAGCAACTGGCCTATAGTCTCAGACAAGCTTTTTACCTCAGCGCTAGCGTTGGGATTCACAGCATCCGCTTGGTCAATTAGCTGAGCCATACGCAAGAAAGCCTGCATTTCATTAGAAACTAGGTTATCGTCTAACACCTGAGCATGGCTAGGGGAGGTATGGGGCGGTAACTCTTGTTGACCCTTCTGAAGATAGTCCACCACCCGATTCACCACTGCCCCAATATAGTCTCGTGGCTTGGTGCTGTCGATCATCTGTTGAAGTTGTGCAGTTAAGCTGGCTTGCAAGTCTGGGTTATAGTTACCAATGTGAGCGATCGCAAACTCCACTGTCTCCCTGACCAAGTCTGGCTCAAATGTCCAGAATCCGTAGAATTTGCGCTCTCGGTCCTGCTCTGGCTGTCCTTGAGTGCCATAATCCGACTCAGATAATTCTTGACATAACACCATTGCTGTGTATGTCTCAGAAATAATAATCAAGTGCCACTCTTGAGCTACAGGATCGGAGGACTCTAAACTAACTAGGGCAACATTCGACCGCTGACTGGTGGGATGTTCAGCAAAGCCAGCATCCGGTGCGGCCATGATCACCACCTGAGATGATTTCAGCGCTATATCGCCATAGCGTTCAGCTTCCTCAAGATACCATTTGCCCCGCTGGAATGCCGTAATCATTAGTGGAGCACTGTCAGACTCTAGGATAAAGTCTTCTAGGGCATGGCACAGCGATACTAAGGTATTTTTGTAATAAACTCCAAAGCTTAGAGGTTTTTTGGTGCCGCGATGGGCTTGTTCTAGTTTTTGTAATATCGAACCTGAGCGCATGGTTACTAAAAAATTGTTAATTAAATTTTGTTATTTAAACTTGTTAATTTAATTTTGCCATTATCCCTTTCTAGTTATTTAAACTTACTAGTTTTTTTTCTTGGTGTTTATTTGGTAATATTGGGGCAGTGAGGGCTGCTTCTAATGGAGCCACTCCTAGTCTTTCTTCAAGGATTTTCATCACTTCACGCCCAAAATCATTAGAATTTTGCCGCCAAGCTTCCAGACAAACTTCACCAAAGAAAGACCCTAGGGGTTCGGGATTCCATAGGAGTTTCTTGGCTGTCCAGGGCATCAGACTCATGGGATCATAGTCCCGGTTGAGGATAGTTTTGTCAAAGGCGTACTGTTCTAAATGGGTATGGGGTTGTAGACCAATGAAGAAGATGGCTGGTTCTACTTTATCCCTACCAAATATTTGCTCTAGTTCCCGGTGATAGGCAATAGTCTGACGAATGGTGTCAAAGGTTTCATCGATCACATTGAAAGAATAGTTGACGGAAACTAGGTCATTGAAGCCAGCTGCTTTTAAATCACGACAGTTTTGCAGTACGGTGCGTAGGTTATAGCCCATGCGCATTTTCCGCACCAGTTCCTGAGAACCACTGGTAATCCCAATTTCAAAGTAATTCATCCCGGTTTTTACCATCAGGTCGCATAATTCTGGGGTAAGATTGTCTGCCCGAATGTATGCTGCCCAGTTAATGTCGCTCATTCCAGCATCAAGGATTTTCTGCAACAGTTCAACCGCATCACCAATGAATTTTTTGGCAGGAATGAACTGAGCATCAGTGAACCAGAACTTGCGGATGCCTCGGTCATAGAGTTGCCGCATTTCTGCTACCACTTCATCTGCCGGGTTAATCCGTACCTGTTTGCCTTCTACAACGGTATAGATACAGTAGCAGCAGTTATGGGGACACCCACGCTTGGTTTGAACTCCAATGTAAAAGTCGTTCTGTTGGAAGTAATAATCAAAGCTCGGCCAGATGCTTTGAATATAGTCGTAGTTGCAAGCAATTTTTTCAATGGCAGTGGGAGACTCATGGATCATGCGATCGCGTGGCTTAGCTTGCCCTACCACATAACAGCGCTGATCATCGAAGTCCTGACCCCGGAGAAGTTTCGTGAGTAAGGTTTCCCCTTCTCCAACTGGAAACGATGGTTCCAGTTGGCAGTTTATTTTCCAACTGCTCATAGAATACACTAACTGCTCCACCCCCCACAATCAGGCGAGCGTCTGGGTTATATCGTTTAGCTCGTTT
>NZ_JAAHFV010000044.1:0-30193 GCF_010672755.1 Moorena sp. SIO1F2 | reverse complement strand
AAAGGCTCCACTCTCCTAAGGTTTCGTCTCTGGCCTTAATCATAAAGTTTTAACCCTTTTACCCATAGCCGACCAACCATAAAGGCTGCCCCAGCGAGGGATTGCTCGCTGGGGTAACTTCTGACCCTCAGGAATTGCGTCCGTGGACAGTTGACAATAAATAGGTTAGAATAGAGATGGTTAATGACCCACCCGAGACGATGGAAACAGATGCGCCTATACGAGCGAAGTCCAGTAACCTGGCGGCGCAGCAAAATCGGTAGACTTTGAAGTTACCGTAAGGATAGTGGAGTCTTTATGGTTGGCAGGTTATGCAGAGAAGGGTGAAAATTTATTAATTAAGACTCCACTATCCTAAGGTTTCGTCTCTAGGGAAAAGATGACAGGGCAATGGAAGGCCAACCCTCGAATCAAAAAGTAAATCAAGACTTTTATAATAACTCGACACGTGAGAACCGCAGGGCTTGCGGGGATAGTCTGGGTCGCGAACGTAAGACCATAAAACCCCGCTTAGGTTGGAGGCTGTTGCATTGAAGCAGAAACCTAAATCGTGAGGTTTAGGAATCCCTCGTTATAATCTTTGATTTAACGATGGGAGGATGTCAAATATAGGGTTCATCAGCAATTGGATGGGAGTGCGATCGCACTGTTATAGATATCACTGTATAGATCGCGATAGATCGCGCTTTTCCTGGGATGTTAGAACCGCAGGTGCTGGTTTCCCGGCATCGAGCTGCGGACAATCTAGTCTGTAGACTTGCCTATAAGTATCTTGCCCATAGCTATCTTGCCCATAGCTATCTGTTCGTGGCATTATTAATGACCAACGATTAAGTTGTAATATTTAGGCTTCTTATTGTCCTTGACTATACCAAAAGCGATTGGCCGTAGACCACACTAAGCGATGCTCGGTACGAGCCGCTACGCGAACGCATTTCTACTTCACACTTGTAATTCACAAACTTAAAGCTAAACTTTCAAGTATATCGACCCATCTTTGACCCCAATGAGCCTGTGCATAAATCCTGAGTGTCCTCAGCCTGGTAACCCTGATACGGACCTATTCTGCTCAAGCTGCGGTTCTGAGTTATTGCTGGCGGGACGTTATCGGGTCAGCCGGTTACTCGGAGAAGGTGGCTTTGGACGAATCTATGAGGTGACTCACAAGGGAATTGCCAAGGTTCTCAAAATTTTGATTAACGATGAACCGAAAGCTGTGGAACTTTTTGAGCAAGAAGCCAGAGTTCTGACTCAGCTCAATCACCCAGGTATTCCTAAAGGAGAGGAAAATTTCACCTTCTTTCCCAGAAACCACCAAACCCCCCTATACTGTTTGATCATGGAAAAAATCTCTGGGCTTAATTTAGAGGAGTATCAAAAAAAGCGAGGAAATCGCCCCATTGATGAAAAATTAGCCTTGGATTGGTTATTTCAAATCGTTGATATTCTCCAAGCAGTTCATCAGGAAAACTTTTTCCATCGCGATATCAAACCTTCTAATATTATCCTGCGTCCAGATGGACAACTAGTATTAATTGATTTTGGCACAGTGCGCCAAGTTACCGACACTTATATGTTCAAACAATCTGCTGGGAATGTTACCAGTATGATTTCCCCTGGGTATACTCCCCTAGAACAAATCCATGGTCAAGCGGTACCCCAGTCGGATTTCTACGCTCTAGGACGGACATTTGTTTATTTGCTGACAGGGCAAGAACCCTCAGATTTGTATGATGCTGGCAATGATATCTTGATGTGGCGATCCCATGCACCACAGATTTCTTCGGAGTTAGCGGATTTTCTTGATAGTTTGATGGTGCGAGTTTATCAACGTCCTAAGGATACTCAGGTTCTTTGGGAAAAGTTACAAGCAATCAACTCCGAACTTAATCCTCCACGGCGATCCCAGAAACCAGATGATTCTACTGTTAATAGACCGCAATCAAGTCAAGTGGGGGGGTTTGGCAGTTTAGGAATAGCTGTAGCTGGATTTTTTAACCAATTCCAAAATTCCGACCCCTCAGCAGTCGAGGGAGTCACCCTAAAATCTTTTGACTTCGATGTGGTAACTCTAGATAAATACAGTGAAATTAAAAAGCGCCGCCGTCACCAAGCCCAATATTTCACAGAAGACTTAGGCAATGGTGTAGGGCTAGATATGGTGTACATCCCTGGGGGAAGATTCCTCATGGGTTCACCAGAAACTGAGAAGGGACATAGCGACGATGAAAGTCCACAGCATTGGGTCAGAGTCTCTCCCTTCTTCATGGGAAAGTTTGCGGTTACCCAGGCCCAGTGGCGGGCTGTAGCAACCTTATTCCAAGTCTCCCCTTCCCTAAACCCCCAGCCCTCTAAGTTCAAAGGCGATACTCTGCCAGTGGAAAAGGTATCTTGGTATGAGGCGATGAAATTTTGTGCTATACTATCTAGGCTGACTGGACGAAACTATCGGCTTCCGAGTGAGGCGGAATGGGAATATGCCTGTCGAGCTGGTACCAGTACGCCATTCCACTTCGGTGAAACCATTACTACCAATGTGGCCAATTACGATGGCAACTGTACATACAGCTCTGAGCCAGAAGGGGTATATCGAAAACAAACTACTCGTGTAGGTAGCTTTGGTGTAGCCAATTCCTTTGGTTTGTATGACATGCATGGGAATGTTTGGGAGTGGTGTGCTGACCATTGGTACCCAAACTACCTAAGCGCTCCCGTTGATGGTAGTGCTTGGCTAAGTAGTATCAATGAGTATGATCATCATTCCCGGCTTCTGCGCGGTGGTTCCTGGGATATCATTCCTGGGATATGCCGCTCGGCTTGCCGCTTCAGCTATATCCCGGCAGACAATATCGAAGCCAACATTGGTTTTCGGGTGGTGTGCGATATTAGTATTCCTTAATGGGTTGACCATGATTAATAGCCGTTGAGGGATTGTTGCTGGTCTCCTGTTGCTGGTCTCAATGGGAGCAAGAACTTACGAATGCGTTCGCGTAGCGTAGCCCTTCGGGCTAATCGCATCAATAAAACCCATACAATCAACCAATACAAGTCAGCCTTCATCCTGCAAAACCCGATAACCAATATCCCGACGGTAATACATCCCTTCAAACTGGATACAATCCATAGCGCTATAAGCAACTGATAAAGCTTGCGCTATTGTTTTACCGGTGCCGGTAACCCCCAAAACCCGACCACCACTGGTAACTAGCTCCTTCTGTTTCAGGGTAGTACCAGCACTGCAAACTATTGCTCCATGTTGTTCAGCTTGTTCAATACCAGTAATTACCTTACCCTTTTCGTAAGCTCCCGGATACCCTTTCGAGGCAGCAATCACACAAGCCGCAGCCCCTTGTTTCCAGGTAATAGTTGGTAATTCCGCCAGTCGCTGTTGGGTACAAGCCAGAAGCACCTGATCTAGGGGAGTTTCTAGCAAGGGTAGGATAGCTTGAGTTTCTGGATCCCCAAAGCGACAATTAAATTCCAGAACCGTTGGGTTTCCTTCTGGAGTAATCATCAATCCTGCATAGAGAACCCCTCGATAATCAATTCCTCTGACCTTTAAAGCTTCAAGGGTAGGATTAAGAATTTCCTTTTCAATCCGTATGCTTAGCTCTGGGGTAATAATCGGTGCAGGAGCATAAGCTCCCATCCCTCCGGTATTGGGACCGGTATCCCCTTCCCCAATTCGCTTATGGTCTTGAGCTGGTACTAAGGGACGAACCGTCAAGCCATCCGTAACAGCCAAAACCGAAACTTCTTCACCGGTGACACACTCTTCAATGACCACCGTCTCAAACCCATTCTGAAAGAGTGACTCCACAGCCGTTTCGGCTTCGTCTATCGTAGCCGCAACAGTTACTCCCTTACCGGCTGCTAAGCCATCCGCTTTAACCACAATTGGTGCTACCTGGGTTTTGACATAAGCCAATGCTGGTTCTGGTTCCGTAAACACAGCAAAACTTGGGGTAGGAACACCAGCCGACTGCATCAAATCCTTTGCCCAAGACTTACTCGACTCAATTTGTGCTCCCTCCTGGGTGGGACCAAACACAGGGATATCTTTACTTTGGAGATAGTCTGTAATACCTAAGGACAGTGGCAGTTCTGGACCAACCACCACTAGAGATATATCGTTAACCAGAGCAAACTCAGCAATTGCTTCAAAATCTTGAACGTTTAATAAAAGATTTTGGCAACCTCTTAGTGTAGCGGTGCCACCATTACCAGGAACACATATGACCTGCTGAATACTTTGAGATTGCAGTAGCTTCCAAGCAAGGGCGTACTCCCTTCCCCCATTGCCGATTACCAAAATCTTCACGTTTTTTGTACACTCTGTGGTGAATAGTCTATCTTATTCTATGAGCTTACCAAAGTATTGAATCCATTTTTACCAAAAAAAAATTTGTAACTATTTAAAATAGTATGCCAGACTAGATTTAATATACATCTACATATCAACTAGTCTAACTAAAGCTTAGGCAATAGTTTGAAATCTTAAATTTATGGCTCTTAATATCGTTACGGGTGCTGCGGGTTTTGTCGGTTCTCACCTAGTAGAAACCCTTTTGAATCAAGGTGAGCGAGTGATTGGTATTGATCAATTTAACGATTACTACGATCCCAACCTCAAGCGCCGGAATATTGAAAATTTTAAAGAGCATCCCGCTTTTGAGTTAATCGAAAGTGATATTCAGACCCTTGATTGGCGATCGCTCCTAACGGATGTAAAGGTAGTTTATCATCAGGCAGCACAAGCTGGAGTTCGTGCCAGTTGGGGGGATGGTTTTCGGGATTATACCGAGCGCAATATTAACGCTACCCAAATCCTACTCGAAGCCGCCAAAGATGCCAAGCATCTGACCCGATTAGTCTATGCTTCCAGCTCTTCAGTTTATGGTAATGCGGAAGCCCTACCGACATCTGAAACAATTCTGCCCCAACCGGTTTCCCCCTATGGGGTAACCAAGCTAGCAGCAGAACACCTATGCTTACTGTATTACCATAACTTTGGTGTACCCGTTACTGCCTTACGCTATTTCACCGTATATGGACCGAGGCAGCGCCCAGACATGGCATTTCACAAATTCCTAAAAGCCATTCTCACGGATGAAGCCATTAGCATATATGGTGACGGAAAGCAAACCCGAGACTTCACCTTTGTCAAAGACATCATAGCCGCGAATCTGGCTGCAGGTACCACACCAGCTGCTGTTGGGGAAGTCTTTAACGTTGGTGGTGGTAGCCGAGTGGTGCTAGCGGATGTTCTCGACACGATTGAAGAAATTGTTGGACATCCCATTAAGAAAAACTACATCGAAAAAGCCAAAGGAGATGCACGTCACACTGCAGCAGACATTACCAAGGCCAAAACCTTGCTAAGTTATCAACCTCAGGTATCCCTATCCCAAGGCTTAGCCCAAGAATGGGAATGGATACAGACTCTTTACGCTCGTGTATAGAAATTATCTAATCTTATCTATCAATTTTCATGAATCATATCCCCCCCTTATTAAGGGGGGTTAGGGGGGATCCCTAGTCAAAGAATAGTGTATATCCCTGTTCTGTCACTCTCCGAAAAGGCTTGCCTTTTCGGAGTCTGCCGAGTATAGGCCAGGCAAGCGATAGCGTAATTTTTTCCGAGTAGCAATTCTGGAGAGTGTGAAATTGACCAAAATGCGATCGCAACACTCTATATCACCGAGTATACCTTGGCTCTAGAATTTATTAATCATAGCAGAAACCGGAAAGTGACAGAAGAGGGATATAGCAATTATCTCTCCCATGAGGTACAAATGGATCCCCCTAAATCCCCCTTAATAAGGGGGACTTTGAGGTTTAGAACGTACCTCGTAAATGCAATAAACGCTACTATATCATAAGTGCGATAAACGCTATCTATTGTTCTTCAAGCTACAGAAATTCAGCTAAAGCTCAACCCCAGCTATTTGAAAGGCTTGTCTAATTGCACCAGCTAATTCCGATTGGTACTGTTGCAGGTAAAACTCAGATGCTTGACGATAGGCGGACAACAGGGGACGAAAATTCTCAACCTGACCATCCACAGTTCTGATATTAAGTAAAACCCAACCTAAGTTGTGGTAAGCCTCAGCATAGTCTGGTTTTAACTGCACTGCTTTTTCCAGATAGGAGCGTGCTTGTGCCCATTGTCCCACTTTTCCTAGTAAAGTGCCTAGACGGAATAAAGCAAAGGCATCAGATGGAAATTTCTGAATGTAGGCTTGATAGGTTTGGATAGCACCCTGAGAATTCTGCAAGTGTTCCTGAGTGATTCCTTGATTCAGGGATACCCAGCTAGGAACGTCTGCTTTCTGGCTGGCTTGCTCAAAATTGGCAAGAGCCTCAGGCCACAACCCTTGCACAGCTTGCTTCCAACCTTTCAATCCCCAAGCAACTGCACTATCGGGGACTTGAGTGGTAAACTCTATAATCCGGCGCTCCACGTCCCTAGACTGTCTGGTAACAACTGCCTTTTCCAAAGCAATGATTAAATAGGGATATATCCATTGTTGTAGTTGTTGGGATTCCCTAGACTGAGCCTGTTTTGACTTGAACAGTGCCTGGGTAGCAGTACGAATTGCTCGTTTCCATTGCTGTTGATTGACATAAATCCAAGCTTGTAACCCTAGGGCAAAGGTACAGTTACTATCAATTTGCAGTGCCTTGGAAACAGCAGATTCTGCCTGTTGCCAATTGCCAAGCTTTCCCCATGCCCAAGCTAGATTAGCTTGTATCCAAACCTCTTGGGGAGCTAAGTCTGCTGCTTTTTGCAACTGTTTTACCGCTGTTGACCAATTTGATTTACGGCAGTTGACTAGTCCTAAAACCCCATAGCTCCTGCCATCATTTGGTTGTAGTTGAATCGCTGTTTGTGCTGCTACCTCAGCCTGAGCATCATTGAGATGGATCTGAACTAGGGCTAGTTCAACCGCAGCTTCACCATGGTTGGGCTGATTAGTTAGACACTGTTGATAAGCTTGAACCGCCTCTGCTAACTTTCCTTGCTTAACTAATCCCCACGCTTTCCTTTGACTGGGAGAAACAAACTTGCCTTTGAGGGCATCAATCAGTTCCTCGGCTGTCTGAAATCGCTCCTCTACCTTCATTCTCATTCCAGTTAAGATTACCTGCTCAGTTTGGGGTGTAATCTGAGCAGCTAACTGTCGTGGTGGAATTAACGTTTCTGATCCAGCCCTTTCCGTAGCTTGAGCGGGTAATTGACCAGTGAGTAATTCATACATTGACGCACATAGAGCATAGATGTCCGTAGCTGGCCAACGCTTACTCCGGTAACTGTATTGCTCAAGAGGAGCGTATCCTGGTGACAAGGTTACACTCATTTCACGGGTTTGACCGGCCATGAATTCTTTGGTAGCACCGAAATCAATCAATACGGCTCGATCTTGGTGATCAATTAGAATATTATCTGGTTTAATATCTCTGTGTAATAGTTGATTAGAGTGAACAACTTTTAACGCTTCTGCTACTTGGATAAAATAGCCCTTGAGCTTCTCTTCCGAAAGAACACCTTCTTGTTGTAAGATTTTGTATAAGGACTTACCAGAGATAAACTCCATGACTAAATAGGCAGTATTATTCTCCTCAAACCAATCATAAACCTGAGCAATATTAGGGTGGGGGCATTTTTGTAAGTAACTGGCTTCTAACTGAAATTTGTGGAGTTGTCGTTGTCGGTCAATCGGAGCAATAGAAGGGGGCCAAGTAATGGTTTTCCCAATCCTAGCTGCTTTTTATGGCCAGAGTTCTTTGATGGCAACCTTGGCAGAGTTAGGTAGGTAAATTCCTTGGTAGGTAATGCCAAATCCCCCTTCTCCTAGGACTTTTTCTATCCGATAATGACTCTGCCTTAGGAGTGTGCCAGCAGGCAAATGGTAGGCTGATGAACTAACAGTGTCTTCAAACTCAAGAGCCGCACCACAACTAGTGCAGTAGTTGTTACTGCCAGTATTGATATGACCGCATACTATACAGGTAATAGACATTGTAGGTTTCTACAATTTTAGGAAGGCAAGAGGCAAGAGGCAATAGGTAATAGGCAAGAGGCAATAGGTAATAGGCAAGAGGCAATAGGTAATAGGCATGCTAGCAAAAACTAATCTAGTATATCTCCTGGCTTTTCATAAATATGATGGCTTCCTGTAATTTTTCTCAAAACCCATCCTTTTTTCTCAACAATTTTACAGAATTTTTTGCCAGAAACAGATTTCATACTGTAACTTCCACAATTTTGCTGTTTGGTTCAGGAATATAGGAATTGCTGGCAACTTCTAACCAACCTTCAATTGCATCTTGAAGATTTGCTAAAACCTCTTCCATTGTGTCTCCCTCAGTAATGCAGCCAGGTAGTGCGGGTACTTCTGCCCAAAAACCACCTTCTTCTGCTGGATGTATTGCGACCTTAATCTGCATTTGGGTTTGCTTGCTCAAGAGTTTTTTCTGTATTTTAACTCATCACATCATGGGTCAATCAGATGAGCCGGTGTACTTTTGTTAACCTTATGCACACCCTGACTACTCTTACTTTTCGCTCTTTCCACTTCAACTTTTGTCAGTCAAGCAGGCTGATAGCTTACGCAAAGTTAGTTCAAAAACTCCATAGATTCCAATTTGTTGCTGCTGATTGCTTTTTGGAGCAAATTTTGCCACTCCTCCTGAATTTGTTTATGTTCTTTTAGCCTTTGGAACTCAGGCCATACTTTCGAGCGAATTTCTTCCTTTCTTAGAAAAGTCCGCCACTGGTCTTCCATATCTTTGGCATAGTGAATGCGATCAAAAAACTCTCCGATGATGAAGTATCTGACTTGGCTTGGCTCAGCTAACCACTGATCTAAGGTTTGCTTACATTTAATGACCACTTTCTGATGAAGCGCTTCTAGACGATTTTTTACTTCTTGTTGATTAAACTCTTCAACTTGGGATTTTCCTGACTCGGAAGTTGTAGTGCTCAGGGTGTTGTTGTTGATTAGATCGGGTTCAAGTTCGTCATCAAAATGCTGTCGAATACTGTGTAGAATTAATCCTTCATAGGAAACTTGAGACTCCCAAAGGGTTCGGAATCCTAGCTCTAATTGATTGTTATACTTATCTAGTAACTCGGTCATCACCCCTAGAAACTTGGCATCACGTTCTTTGGTTAGATTCCCCAAGTGCCCCTTTTTCAGGTTTACCAGCACATTTGTTACTTCTGATTTGAGCTGATCCACCGACTGCTGGAGCCCTTCGTTTAAGGAAAGGAAATGCTTTGAAAGGTTCGCTCGCATCGCTGCAATCGACCCGTAGTAGGTAGACCTGTAAGAACCTCCGAATCGGTCTGTGCGTTGTCTTTCAATTTCTTCTAGTGCTGGAATTCCCGGGTCACTTTGGCAGGCTTTCATTACAGTATCGACTTTCGCTTTAAAGTAAGGATCAACTGTTTCCCGATTTTTTCTGAGTTTTTTGAGGAATTTTTCAAGACTGTCAGATAGTTCTTCTTTAAACTCTTTGAATCGCTCCACAAATAACTGGTCTTCATCCCCAAATCCAGCTAGGGCTTTACTGGCTTTCTGTAAATCAGTGTCTAAGTCTCTGTGGAGGATATCTATATGGTCTTGGTAAGCTTTGGCATATTTACTGTCGAGGTCTTCAATGTTGTTAACTAGGTAGTCTAGAATTAACTCCAGAACTTGATTTGCTTGGTCAGGATTAGAACAGTCAGCGATTACACAATTAACCACCTCTATGTGGTTTTCGCGAATAGTTCTTTTAAGGGTTTCACAGCCTTTAGAGTTGTCTTGATCAGCACTGCTCATTTTATTGATTACCATGAAAGACCGGTCTGGCAGGTCATTCAGGGCTTTCTGGGCTGTGTCATAAAGTTTTGTATCTCTTGCTTCCCAGCCGTAGCGTACAGGGTCTGGTCTCCGCACAAAGAGAACGACATCCACTCGCTCCCCTAGGGTTTGTAGCATCAGCGTTTCATCCCCTACTCTGAGGTCCCCTAAACCGGGTATGTCTACCAAGGCAATCTTTTCGACTTCGGATTTACTGAAAGGACAGAATATCTCTACTTCTCTGACTGCCAAAACGGCGAAGTCACTATTGGCATCTTGTTGATGAACTACATAGTTGCGTATTTCTTCCTTGGGAACCCGATCCAATACCCGATGGGAGTTTGCTTCCAGTAGATGGCGATACTGATTGAGATGACCATAATATTCGTTGCGCAGCCGTTCGTACATGGCTTTTTTAGTCGCACCATCAGGCAGTTCGGGAAGCTGGCTAGCAAATTCATCCAGGCTTCTTGGTATGGGTGCTAAGTCTAGTTCTTCGTAATAGGAGCCAATGACTTCTTTGAGAAATGAGTCTTCATCATGGAATGTTACCCTAGCATAGGTTGGTTGATTTTGATGATAGACTCCTGGCCTAAGCCTTGGTAATTTCCGGTAACTCCAGGAATTGCCAACCAGGATGCAGACTAAGTATTCATTTACTACGTTGTTCAAGCCATGATACCTACAAATGAACGCCAGTTTGTAGCTCTATCGCTAACTATTAAGACGAAGGCAACCGTGTAGTTAGCTCAACAAGCTTTTACAACATTGTCGAGGCACACCTTACCAACTTGAGGCATTTAACGATGCAAAATTATGTTTTTGTTATTGACGTGAACAAGCAACCATTAAATCCTATTCACCCAAAGAAGGCTCGCCGCCTGCTAGAAAAAGGAAAAGCAGCTGTCTTTAGAATGTATCCATTTACAATCATCTTGAAGACTGCGATCGCTAATCCAGTTATCTCACCTTGCCAAATAAAAATTGACCCGGGTAGCAAGACTACTGGGTTCGCCCTGGTTCGAGACGGGCAAGTTATTTGGGGAATGGAATTAGAACACAGAGGAGGATTGATCAAGAAAAAACTGGAATCTAGAAGAGCTGTCAGACGCGGAAGACGTAATCGCAACACTCGTTACCGAAAGCCCAGATTCCTTAACCGCAAACGACCACAGGGCTGGCTTCCTCCTAGTTTAGAACACAGGATTTTGACAACTGAAACTTGGGTTAAGCGATTAATTAAATTCTGCCCAGTCTGTGAAATCTGGATTGAACGAGTTAAGTTTGACACTCAAAAAATGCTAAACCCTGAAATCAGTGGAGTAGAGTACCAACAAGGCGAGTTAGCTGGCTACGAAGTCAGAGAGTATTTACTCGAAAAGTGGGGGAGAGAATGTACTTATTGCGGGAGGCAAAATGTCCCTCTACAGATCGAGCACATTCACCCAAGATCAAAGGGTGGTAGTAACAGAGTAAGTAATCTCTGTTTGGCTTGCGAAAAGTGTAATCAGCGCAAAGGAAACAAGCCCATAGAAGAGTTTCTAAAAAAGAAACCCAGCCTACTACAAAAAATCAAAACCAAAGCCAAACAACCATTATTGGATGCAGCAGCGGTAAACGCAACTCGGAACAAATTGGTCAAGGTATTGAAAGATACTAAAGTAGTCGTCACTGGAACAGGAGCGCAGACTAAGTACAACAGGACTTGGCTAGGACTACCTAAGCAGCACTGGATTGACGCCGCTTGTGTAGGAAATATTGAAAACTTAGATCTCAAGACGTTACAACCTCTATTTGTTACCTGTAAAGGGCAGGGAGGACGACAGAAAGCGGCTCTCAACAAGTACGGTTACCCTATTAGGCACAACCCACTGAAGCCTGTTAAAGGATGGATGACTGGGGATATAGCGAGACACCAGAAACTGGGCATAGGCAAAGTCACCCCTAGGAGTAAGGGCAGCTTTGGATTCAACCCTCTGGGGATGAAAGGATACAAAAGTTGCAAGCCTCAAGATATTTCGGCGATACACCGGAAAGATGGATACATCTACGGTTTTTGCAAATAACTACCGGTAATTACCAGGGATTAAGCCTCCTAAGCTTTCCTGCCCATGGAGCAAGAAGAGAGTACCTAGGGTGCGTGAGGGGCGCGCCTTGCCCTCATGTTCAACCCCGAGCGCCATTGTTGGGACAGCCCGCCCCGTAACGCACCATCTTTGGCATCGGCATTGCTGAATCTTGGAATCAATAGGAGTAGAGTGGGCATCCTGCCCGCTCGAAAATAAGGAGGAAACTGGCAAGATGCCAGTTCTACACAAGATGCCAGTTCTACACAAGATGCCAGTTCCACGCCTGATGCCCATTCCACCTCACTCTTAAAATCATTCCATTATTAAGCAACGCCTTGGCATCACTGCAATTCCTTATACAATTCCTTAAACCGACGCTGCTGCTGATTATGATCGACAATTGGTGCTGGATACCCACACATTTCGCGATCGCTTTCAGGAATTTTCCCAGTTACCACATACTCCGTATCCACAGAACTCAACTCTGGTAACCATTCCCGAATATACTCACCGTCCGGGTCAAACTTTTTAGCCTGACTAGCTGGGTTAAAAATTCGCAATGGTTTAGGATCCATCCCACTAGAGGCACTCCATTGCCAACCACCATTATTAGCACTCAGGTCTCCATCCCATAACCGCTGCATAAAATACTTTTCCCCCCACTGCCAATTAATAATCAAATCCTTAGTCAGAAAACTAGCAACAATCATCCGACAGCGGTTATGCATCCATCCGGTTTGATTTAACTGCCTCATCGCAGCATCAACGATCGGGTAGCCAGTCTTGCCCTCACACCAAGCTTGAAAGAATTCTGGATTATTCTCCCAGGGAAAATCTTGGAATTTCTGGCGATAAGGCCCTTGTGCTAATTCTGGGAAGAAATACATGGCATGTTGGTAAAATTCCCGCCAAGCCAGTTCCTGTTGCCAAGTTTGGATACTTTGACGAGCTTCATCACTGCGACTCAAATTATAAGCATTCTGAGCGGCCTGCCAAACCGTGCGAATCCCAATCACACCAAACTTGAGAGCAGCACTAAGTTTCGAGGTACCATCTACCCCTGGGAAATTACGTTGTTCCTGATAATCCCCAATAGTGCGATCGCAAAATTTCTCCAGTATCTCTTGGGCTACCTTTTCCCCTGGTGGCACTAACAATTCATTCTCCCAGACATACCCCAAATCTCTAGCACTAGGTAAATCAATCACCCCTGCTGCCAAAGCATGGTCTTGTTCTATTTCCGTCAAGGATTCAACCCTACTCAATGTTGCTACAGGTTGTGCCTTAGATTGACCTTGCCAATTTTTCCAGAAAGGAGTGTAGACACTATAGGGATTGCCAGACTTAGTGAAAATGTCTCCTGGTGCGTGTAATAACTGATCCCAATAGTTATAGACAGCAATACCCTTTTCCTTCAACCCTGCTGCTACAGCTTGATCCCGTTCCTTAGAATAAGGTTCCACATCCCAATTCCAAAAAACAGCTTTAGCCTCCAGAGCAGCAGCTAAATTAGGAATTCCTTGCCTAGGGTCTTGATGTAATATTAATAGTTGGCTACCAGCTTGTCTGTAACTTTGCTGCAATTGTTGTAAGCAGCCAATCATATAAGTTACTCTTGCTGGCGCAATATCATCCCGCTCTAGAATAGTAGGGTCAAGGCAGAAAACACCAACAAGCTTGGGACTGAGCTCAAAACCAGCAGCTAGTCCCACATTGTCAGAAATGCGTAAATCACGGCGATGCCAGAAGAGAATCAGGTTACTCATTCAAGAACGGGCGAGCCATAAAAAAGCTGGAAATAGATTTAGCATCCACTGGCTCACCCTCCAAGATAGCTTGTTCTAACTCCTTTGGTGTCATTAAAACCACCTCTATATCCTCATCAGCATCTTGCTTAGGAGGGGCTTCCAATTTCTCCAAATCCTGCGCCAGAAACGCATAAATGTACTCATCAGAATAGCCAGGAGCAAGGGGAAATTTACCCAAAGATTTCCAGCGATGAGCGCGATAGCCAGTTTCTTCTTCTATCTCCCGTTTAATAGTTTCAGCTGGGCTTTCATGGGATTCTACCGTACCAGCAGGGAATTCCAAAAGACGCCCACTAACAGCAAAGCGATATTGCCGTACGAGTACCAGTTTCCCATCGGGTGTTACCGGTACCGCCAAGGAACCACCAGGGTGACGGATACATTCCCATTGCCCTTCTGATTGATTAGGAAGACGTAGATTATTCACCTCGAAGCTAAATCGTCTTCCTTGGAAAAATAGGTGTTTTTTCAGGAGTTCTGGGGGTTCTTGACCAGGTAGCATAATAAAAATAAAGGATTAAGGCTTAAGACAGTTTAGCCCTTGGAGGAGTTGTGCGATCGCAAATCCCGTCACTGATTCTATCCAATTCCGGCAATTTGTGCCAGGCAAGCACCAAAGCTCTTTCCCCCATGGGCTTTCAGCTTGAGGCTAATGGTTACCGGAGCTAGAGTAAGAGTGAGTGCTTTCCGGATGCCAGTTTTTTCAACTCCAGTTTTTTATACTGTTGTCCCATCTGTGTTTATCAATTCAATAACTAATGTTACCCGCTGCTTATAACTAACTGTTACTACCTTGGCTATTTTACATCTGTATAATGTTTCATATTAACTATGATTTAATATTACTAATCTATCCTAAAAATATTTAATAGCGACATCTTTATTATTTCATAATAATTCGCTGATTTTCATCAGTAATTCAACGGAGTTAAAATTAGCTGTAGTTGGTTATAGTAGTGATACCGTTATATAGCATTTTTAGTTTAGTTGTGAACATAAACTAAAGTAAAGTGCCATCGCGCTTCTGTCCCTCGAAGATTTTTTAGGTTTTGCGATCGCTTAAGTAGCTTGTATCAGTAGCTCGTAGCTAGGGAACCATGAATTGGTGCATTAATCCCGACTGTTCTAAACCTTACAATACAGAAGATACCCGATTCTGCCAAGCCTGTGGTTCGGAATTACTCTTGGCAGAACGCTATCGCGTGATTGGCTTGCTCAGTGACAAAGGTGCTTTCGGTAAGACCTATGAGGTACTTGATCACAACAGTGATCAAAAAAGTAATCACAACACTCTCAAAGTTCTCAAAGTCTTGACTGACTATCAATCTAGAGCAGTTGAGCTGTTTGAGCAAGAACCATGGGTTTTGAGTCAGCTGAATCATCCAGGAATTCCCAAATCAGAAGGAACGTTTATCTTCTCCTGCAGAAACAACGAGATCAACTTGCACTGCATGGTGCTCGAATACATTGAAGGGCTAGATTTAGAGGAGTATCAGCACCAACACAAGAAGCACCCCATTGACGAAACCTTAGCCTTAGAATGGCTATCCCAACTGGTAAAAATTCTCCATGTAGTCCATCAGAAGCACTTTTTCCATCGCGATAAAGGAGATCATCTGCCTGTGGAGCAGATATGTTGGTATGACGCTGTAGAATTTTGTGCCAGAGTGTCTCAAAAAACCGGACGCACCTATCGGCTACCCAGTGAGGTGGAATGGGAATATGCCTGTCGTGCTGGAATTACCACAAAATTTTACTTTGGTCAAACAATTACCACCAATTTGGCTAACTACGATGGTCATCAGACTGACACTGATGGTTCACAGCCAAAGGGTATCTTTCGAGAGAAAACTACGACGGTGGGGAGTTTTCAAGTAGCTAACGCCTTTGGGCTATACGATATGCATGGCAATGTCTGGGAATGGTGTGCTGACCATTGGCATGAAAATCACCAGGGTCCTCCATCGGATGGCAGTGCGTGGCTAAGCAATAATGAGGATCGGGATCGGTTGCTCAGGGGAGGGTCTTGGCTCAACAGTTCCGCCTACTGCCATAGTGATTATCGCAATATGAAGCTTCCCCCACCTGAACGAGGTGGGGGTGTCCTATGCTAATCTAGGGCTAGCCGTAGCCCACAGATCACACAGAGAAGCCCAGCTTCTAGGCGGTCGTCCAAAACTTTTGCTGGAACGACCCTCACTACCATTTCTGTGAGTGAGTTTAAGCACGCCTCTAGCACCGATGTTGTAAGCGCCGTTTAAATCGGCATTGAACCGCTTACCTGAGGAGAAGGTTGCATGGGCATAATTCTTTGAATCACGCTTGACCTTGCCGGAGCCATCAAAGGCGAGTTTGGAGGTGTAAGCCGCCACAACTTCTATTACTTTTCCACCTAACTCAGCCCATTTCTCAAGCGTAAAATCGCGAATTTTTGCCTTTAGCCATCCATGGAACCTTTGCCGGAGGTTAGACCTTTTCCTTCCACCTTTTGGCTTCCATCCCTTAAGGTTCTCAAAAACAATCGCCTCAGAGTTAAACTGATCAGCAATCTGAACAATTCGCTTAGAAACGATGTGGCCAATTTGGTTGTTGATTCGTGCGGCTTTTTGATAGGTTTTAGAGCAGAAACCTTTATGGAGTTTTCCACCCTTTCCCATCGTCTTAGATGCCCGTACAGATACAGATTTTAGTCGCTTGTCCCTGCGGTCTATGTCTCTCCCAGGATGAATAAACTCCCTATGGATTACAGTTCCGCTGTGGGTTACGACTGCTATTGTTGCGGTGGTATTAATCCCTAGATCTACCGCAGTTACGTTGGCTTCTGGTTTCCGTTTTTCTGGTTTGCAGTTAAACGGAACCGATAGATGACAGTACCTTTCATTGAAAATCAACGAAGGGGACATCATCTTATTACTAGCCACCTGATGTCTTTCCCTTAACCCAGTGATTTGGACACCAGTCCAAATCCAATCAGACCCATTAAATACTTTGATTTCGACTTGATCAAAACCGTGTAATTTGTAACACTGCCCCTTGTAGAGGGCTGGGTAACAACCAGTATTAGCATTTAACCGTGGAGGACTAGCATTGCGTCGTTTCCGTGTACCCGACCGCCATTCGCTGTAACGGGTCACATAACTACTAACAAGACCCGCTGCAAATGCGATTGCTGCACGACGGTAATAACTGGGAAATTTGTAAAAGGCTTTATTGAATTGGGGGTATTTGATGTCGGGGCGCTTGGCTGTTTGATGCATCAAGCGCTCAACAGCAGGAGTCAGCAGATCTGCTGTCAAAGAACCTAGATCAGACCAGTGAGTATAAATAATGCCAACCAAATATCGACAAGCACGGCGATACACCTTAACCGTTTCCCCGAAAAGTAGTTTTTGTTCGGGAGTTGGTTTAAGTTGCCACTTATCGGTTCTTATGATTTTATTCGGCGTTTTCACTGGCCTAAAAAACTGGTTTATAGTTAATATTTTAGCCTAGGAAAAGTAAGACGGCAATCATGTAATTTTCGTTTTAGATATTAGCGACTAGTAACGGCCTGCTCCTTAACCCCCACCTGAACGTTCGCGTAGCTTGGCCTACGGCCAGGTGGGGGAATGCGTCGCATTGTTGTTCAATAGTCCGGATGTTACATATATCTCCTTTGGTTTTCGGGTAGTCTGTGACTTGATCTAAACTTTAGCAAAGGGAACAGAGAGCAGGGAGCAGGAAACAGGGAACAGGGAACAAAAATTATCACAATTCCTACACGGATTGCTATTTTGATCTAAACTTTTGATCTAAACTGCACCATTGACGCAACGGTTTATGTGTAGAAAGTTTACTTATCTTCACCGTTGACAGTCAACCGTCAATCGTCAACCGTTAATAAAACCTGGTTAACACAGAACTGAACTAGACTTGCTAGTCACTCCATTACCACTGTCTTCTAAATTCTCAATAAAATGACTCCAAGGTTCTGTGTAAGTTTCTGTGTAAGTTCTCGAAAAATCTAGAATAGGAGTTTCTTGTGCTGACCCGATCCAACCACTCACTGGAGAAATTAACGGGAAAAGCCACTCATAGTAACTCTGGGGAAACGGAGTACTAGAGAGTTCCATGATGCTCTTATAAAATAGCCCAAAGGTTCCTGGGTCAATTTTGTGCTTCTCGACAGCGACTTGGATAAATTCCTCTGGACTCAAGCCTACATAACTTTGGCAGATTGTCACCCAATTCTTTAATCGTCGCCTGGCCTTTAAGCTCAGTGAAATAAATTTCACTCCCTTGAGTTCCTCAAATTTAGGAGACTGATTTAACACCTCCTCTAGGCCGGTGGTATCTGTCGAACCACTGAATTCCCTTTGCAACCGTTTAGCGATCGCTAAATTAATCTCAACTAATTGCTCTACTGGTCGCCACTGAAGCTCTGCCAAAATCTGCTCCATGGAAATAGGTGGTGTCAAAGTAGAGGAACTCGATTTCTGGTTCCGTTCAATGGCTTCGATCGGGTTTTCCTCACTGACCAAGAAGCTGATCAACTCTTCCGTTGTCCAACCAATACCTTTAGCCAGCCTCTCTAGCTTCTCTAAGCTGGGAGTATTATCACAATTCATCCAATTTGTCAAGGTGTTGTTAGTGACATTGACTTGTCTACCAAGTTCCCGGACACTACCAAATTTTTGAGCCAGCACCTTAATCAATTGACTTAGCCTTTGGTGAATTTTGCTGTGTTTTAAGGAACTGTCTTTACTTGTGTCCAATTTTTTTACCACTCTGTTCTGGTGAAATAATTTAACACTTCCCGATCCGGTAAGTGTGGGCTTGGGCGTGGTCATTCTCGGCTTTGGTAGGGAGCACTAGAAATCGAAATTGACCCCAGCTGGCAACCATGCGATCGCATCGCCAGCAGCTAAGCGTAGCGCTATACCACCATCCTGCCAAAACATGAATAGACCATCGCTAATCTTCTCCGTGAAAACTCAGTGGTAACTGCATCATGAATCTTACACAAACCTAGACATTTGGTTTGATGTTCAATTCCTGTTTCATCCTAGGTAGTCGGCTACTTCTAGTCCACAGGCGTTTGATCGATTGCCATCGACAGTGTTCTGTTACCTGGTTCCCAACGCTCTATGTTAATCGCTGCGTTCAAATCCCGGTCTTCAATGTTTCCACAACTGCCACACACATAAACCCGTTCCCTCAACGGCATATCCTGTATGTGGTCACACTTGTGGCATGTTTTTGAACTGGGAAACCACCTGTCTACCAGGGTTAGTTTGAACCCGTGGAATTCTTGCTTGTAGGTCAGCAACTCTGAAAACCGATAGAATCCCAGTAAGGCGATGGCTTCAGCTAACTTGTGATTAGCCAGCATCCCAGACAGGTTCAAGTCCTCAATCTTGATTTCTTGATAGGTCTGCGCTAACCTGGTGGTTTGCTTTTGCAAAAAGTCCTCTCTGATGTTCCCAATGTGTTTGTGTTGCTTCCTCAGTCTTTGATAGTATTTCTGAGCATTCTGACTGGGTTGGGTCTTTGTCTGACCGTTGCCTAACACCTTTTTACGATTGCGCCACTGTAGCAACGATTGCTTGATTTTCGCTTTCTTTATCGATTTGGGCATTTCAATCTTGGTGCGATCGGACAAAGTCGCAAAACACTTAACACCTAGGTCAATTCCGACTTTTTGCTGAGTGTGTTTCATCGCTGGCATTGGGCAAGCATCGACTTTGAAAGAGACAAACCAGTTATCTGCTTCTCTTGAAATAGTAAATGTTTGGGAAATGCAATCGTAAGGAATAGCCTCCTTTAATCTGAACGTCCCCATTGTTGGGATGTTGATGGTCTTCCCAGCTTTTACCAACCGTTTTCCGTTTGAATCATCAACGGTAAAACTGCACTGATGGCGTTTCTTCTTGAATTTAGGCATTTGAGCTTTAATCTTTGGGTTACGCCACCAACTAAAGGCTTTAGCTAGATTCCGAAACGCATTTTGGTAAATCCTAGCTGGATACTTATTGCACCAAGCAAAATCAGGATTCTTCTTAGTCACATTGTTGAACACCTTCTTAATTGTGTTCAACCTCTTGGAATCGGAAGCTTTGATGTCTTCAAACTCCCATGATGATTTCATAATTCCAAGTCCGTAGTTATAAACGAACCGAGAGAACCCTGCACATTGAGATAGCCAGTTGGCTTCCTTGTTGTTGACTTTGAGTTCGCGCTTGATTCCAAACATGGGAGTTTCGACCATTACTTGTACTTCCATTTCTACTTTCGCACAATCCTCCGGACTATCAAGGTTTTTGTTGATTTTTTCTTGAATCGCTTGGAGATACCGACGCAAACCGTACAGCCGACAACAGAAGCAGTGGATGATAGCCATGAGGTCTTCCAGCATCTGCTGCTGGGGACTAAGGAATTCATTGTTGCTGATCGATATAGCAATCCTAAATCATTTGTAAAATCACTCGACTTCTCAAAAACTCAGTCTTTCTCCCTTAGCATCTGCCATCTACCATCTGCCTCCTGCCTTAAAGCAGCCCATTTATTTCACGAATCAGATAGGATTGCTATAATCTCGCCATCGGAGTACTTGGCTAACTGAAGAATCAGGTCAAACGCAAACCTACATAATCAGTCTTTGTGAGCGACGATGATGGTAGAGACCTGCCCGGAAAGCATACCGAATAGTAGATTGAGGAATTTCTTACGTTTGAAGTTCATACTCCCACCAATTTCTGGGATGACTTGATCGATTTTGAGACCAGAGGCATTACAGAAGGTATCCATAGCTTTAACTTGGTTTTCCAGGTCTGGTCTTTGAGAAGGAGATGATACCCGGCAGTACACGATAATAGACCGTTTCATATCATTGGGTAACAAGCCTTTCAATTCGTTGATATGTTTCTGGGTGTAAACTCGGTGCTTTCCTAGTGTCCTGTCTGCAACCAATTTTCCTGATGCATCCCATCGTTGAAGGGTTCTAACCGAGACACCAGTTTGGCAAATTGGTGAGGTCTGTAATGCATAATACTAGACAAGTATGTAGAAGTTTGTCTAGTATTGTCAATAATTTAACGACTAAATCTCAACTCCCCGGTGGGCAAAAGAGTATCTTACGTATAATCACGGTTGTCCAATATTTTTAACAAAATTAGGATGGTTGTGAAAAGGTTTGAACATCTACATTACATCTACACCATATGTTAAAGCATCAGAACTGGGAGAAAAGGGTAACCGCTAAGCAAAGCAATACCCTTGCTCAGGAAAATCAGCAACTCAAAATTAAGTCAGATAAGTGCTACATTCCCATGACAAGTGGCCACGGTGGTTCTTCAACGTTAGTCGGTTGGAAGCAGAAAGTCACTACACAGAAAGTCACTACACAGAAAGTCACTACACAGAAAGTCACTACACAGAATCGAGTGAGTTTCTCGAGCTACCCACTGTGCCCTCCCCGCTACACCAAACCCGAGAAGCCTGTAGCTCCCCAAGAACAATTAAGTAACTTACAAGAAACCTGTGGTAAAATCATTCATCTACTCTGTACATCTGACTATGGGAAACTGACTCAAGATGAATTGAACAGGAAGTGCCGGTATTCAGAAGAGCGACTTGCCCAAGGACTGAAACAGCTTGAGCTTGAAAAAGTAATTGAGTTCAAGTGGGGCATGTGGGTGATCATTAATCATCAACCCATCTGTCCTAAATGCGGTCTCAAAACTCGTGTAGTTAATTCTGCCTTGACACCAGGGAAAATTAAATCAATCTGTTCAACATGTCTCGAGTTAAAGCGTATTCAGTCAAAATTGCCGTTTTGATGAACTGCACTAAATTCTTAAAGGGTGGAGTGGGTTGTGAGGAGAATGAACAGCGAAAGCTGCAAAAAAATGGACAATGGAAAATGAACCATCCATTCTTGATGCAATAGCGAGTGGGGGGAAACCCCCTTTGGCCGACTGCATCGCTTGGGTAATGGGATTTTAACCTGTAGCCCTTGGTGATCTAGGAAAGCAGTCTCAAAAACTGTGGTCCCTATCACCTGATGATGAGGTGATCAGGTGATGGGGAGGAGGTTGATCATAATGTATCCCGTAGCAGTCCTATCAAAATCAGGAAAACCATTAGTGGGACGCAGCATTCCTCCCCTCCTAACTATACGAGTGTAGGCGGAATATCCAGCTGCAATTTTTAACTAACGAAAAACCATGCATCGCCCAATTTACCTAGACTGCCATGCCACAACACCTATGGATGAACGGGTGCTTGAGGCAATGTTACCCTACTTCACTGAACATTTTGGCAATCCATCGAGTATCAGCCATACCTATGGCTGGGAAGCTGAAGCAGCGGTGAAACAAGGGCGTCAGATTCTGGCAGATGCTATCCATGCCACACCGGTAGAGATCATTTTTACCAGTGGTGCCACAGAGGCTAACAATCTAGCCATTAAAGGGGTGGCTGAGGCTTATTTAAGTAAAGGACGTCACCTGATTACCGTGCAAACTGAACACAATGCTGTTCTTGACCCCTGTCACTATTTAGAAACCCTAGGGTTTGAGGTGACATTTCTACCGGTAAAAGATGATGGACTAGTGGATTTAAGCCAGCTAGAGCAGGCTTTCCGTCCTGATACCATATTAGTGTCAGTGATGGCAGCGAATAATGAAATTGGAGTGTTGCAGCCTTTGGCCGAGATTGGGGATCTTTGTCGCCAGCACAATGTACTCTTCCATACAGATGCTGCCCAGGCTATTGGCAAAATCCCCTTGGATGTGCAGTCGATGAAGATTGATTTAATGTCCTTGACAGCCCATAAAATTTATGGGCCAAAGGGGATTGGGGCTCTCTATGTCCGGCGTCGTAACCCCAGAGTAAGGCTTGCACCCCAGCTCCATGGCGGTGGACATGAACGAGGGATGCGTTCTGGCACACTTTATACCCCTCAGATTGTGGGGTTTGCTAAGGCTGTGGAACTGGGGTTAGAAGAACAACCCTCAGAATCTCAACGGTTGATAGAACTCCGGGAGGGTCTGTGGACCACTCTCTCTAAACTAGAAAGTATCCAGATCAATGGTCATCCTACCCAGCGATTATCCGGAAACCTTAACATTAGTGTGGAGGGAGTAGATGGCGCAGCCCTGCTGCTAGGATTACAGCCTGTGGCAGCCGTTTCTTCTGGCTCCGCTTGTTCCTCAGCAACTGTAGCTCCTTCCCATGTACTATTAGCCCTAGGACATCCGGAAAATCTTGCTTATGCCTCCATCCGGTTTGGAATTGGACGCTTTAATACCATGGCAGAAATTGAGCAGGTGGCTGAGCATACGATCACAACGATTCAGTCTCTGCGCCAATCTCAAGCTGTCAAAATTAATTGAACAAAATGGTTGAGCGCAGTCCCTAGGCATATTTTATAATTTGGGTGGGGTAACCGAAACCAGCTTTTAAATTGCAAAGCGTAAGCTTCTAGGCTACGATCACATCGGTACCACAAAGGAGATTTCGCTCCTTAGCTGAACCGCGAAAAGCCCCGCACTTTACCTTTATTGGCTAGGTGTCCTATGGGAAGCGCAGGGTAAGAGTCCCAAAGGATCTTACCAATGTGATATACTAGCAATGGTAGCGATGCAGTGCCGAGCTGCGGGGGTTTCCCCCATTAGCGACTGCATCAAGACAGGGAAGATAAATTAAGAGCTAACCGCCACCTACCAACTAAAAATAGAACGAGTTGTATTGTTCCGGCGCGGAGGGGCACCGCGTGTCGTTAATAATGCTTATCGTTCGCGTAGCGTGGCCTACGGCCTTGTATCCAAAAGCAGTAGCTGGAGTTGCTAAGAAGCCCGTCATGTCCCGTTAGGGCAGCTTCGGGAGATGTCACTAGGCGAATCAACAGGGGATGAGAATATAACACATCCCCAAAAAGGCAAACATATGTGCCTCAAGACCCTAAATCTAAGCAGTAAAGCTGCTGAAACAGGGAGATTCAGGAGATATAGACAGAAACCCTGAAGAATTTCCAGACCTCTGGTCAGGAAATAGTCAGCTAACAAAAAATTAAAACTTTTGGAGAGATTGGTAGCAACTGGGTAGTTTGTGGTAAATCCCGAACAGTGCCGATAAGGGGTCAACTGACTTTCAGCTATCGGAGCTGTGGTTAGCCAAAACCATCGCGCATAGCCTGTTTTAGCTTCCTCCGCGAGAAGCCCCACACCTCAATGCGCAGCATGAGTGTGGGAACGAAGTTACCGCAAGAATAGGGCAGCCTTTATGGTTGGTCGGCTATGCGTAAAAGGGTTAAAACTTTATGATTAAGGCTGCCCTATTCTAAGGTTTCATCTCCGGGATGAATCGCGGGCAGGAACTCTGATAAACAGCCTGAAAAACGTTATAATAAAAATAGCAGGGAAGACAAATTAAGAGCTAACCGCCACCTGCGTGTTTAAAAATAGAACTTTTTGTATTGTTCCGGTGCGGAGGGGCATCCCGTATCGTTAATAAAGCTTACCGAGTATCCTAAGCAATAGCTGGAGTTGGTAAGAAGCCCACACTGAACCGTGCTTGTCAGTGTGGGAGTATGTCACCATAGGTGCGCTTTCCTAATGGGAATTAAATTTGCCACTGGTCACACTTCTTGATGGGGGGAGTGGCTTAACCTCCATTTTTGTATCAGTTATATCAGTGGCAAAGTAATCCGTTGTCTATATTTCAGAGTGCGACTGGATAGAGACAGGGATTCACAAGTGTTAATCAAAATCCTCAGAAAATCGGTTAGAATTATTTGAATCCACAAGAGTCACGTGATCAATTTGTCAGGCTTAACATCCCCCGAAGTCCCTACGGGATTATAGGAAAGGCGAGGCAGATTGCGAGACAATTACACATAGGTGCGCTCTTACTTGGCTATTTAAATTCGCGTGATTGTGCGCTTTACTTTGGCTCGGGAACCCGGGCTTCTTGGGTCGCGCCTTTAGGCAAAGCCCAACGCAGGGCGCGTTCGGGCGCGCACCTCAAAAATTTTCGACTTTGCGACAGAACATCCTACTGGAAAGCGAGTCTTAAAGTAGAGAACTAATGTCGCACCTCCAAGTGGTACAATCAGCAGAGCCGCTACAATCCCATTCACCAAACAAACCCCCTGTCAGCACCCCCCTTTAAACAGACGGGGCTTCGAGACAGTTTCACCGCCATTGACTACAGCCATTGACTACAGCCATTGACTACAGCCATTGACTACAGCCATTGACTACAGTTTTCGATTGACCGTAGGTCACGCTACGCGAACAAACAATGAGCAACAAAATAGTTAAGTGGGCTTTCCGTGATGGCGAACGCGCCCCGCGTGACCTACGGTCAAGGCATTGCTCGCCATCACGGGTCGCACCTCTAGTTATTCATAGTCTATTTATTAGTCTCTGTGGCCGATCAGTTTAATGGCAGTAAATCACCGAACATTTCAGACCTAGAAATAAAGTACGACTCCTATCGTTAACTGTAGGACTAAGCGTACCACGAAGTTTTGAGGAAATTGCATGCCAAAGCAAATTATTATTGCAGAGCAACATCAACTTGCTGCTGTATTTTGGGAAGATCAAATTCAAGAACTAGTAGTTGCCACCGGTAATCACCAGGTCGGTGATATTTATCTCGGCATTGTAGAAAATGTCTTACCGGGTATTGATGCAGCATTTGTCAACATTGGGGATCCTGATCGCAATGGTTTTATTCATGTGACAGACCTAGGACCATTGCGCTTGAAACGCCGGTCTGGTGCGATCACCGAACTGCTGACTCCCCAGCAGAAGGTGTTGGTGCAAGTGATGAAAGAACCTACTGGTAATAAAGGGCCCAGGCTTACAGGTAATATTAGTTTACCCGGTCGCTATTTGGTGCTGATGCCTTATGGCCGAGGAGTAAACTTGTCTCGGCGGATTAAGAGCGAAAGTGAACGTAATCGCCTCAGAGCTCTAGCAATTCTAATCAAACCATCGGGCATGGGAGTGCTGGTGCGCACCGAAGCCGAAGGCAGAGCCGAAGAAGCCATTATGGAAGACTTGGAAAACCTGCAAAGACAATGGGAAGCTGTCCAGCTCGAAGCAACCTCTACCAGAGCACCAGCCCTACTTAATCGGGATGATGATTTTATTCAGCGTGTCCTCCGGGATATGTACACTGCTGATGTTAATCGGATTGTGGTGGATTCTAGTACTGCAGTCAAACGGGTTAAACAACACTTGTTGAGCTGGAGTGGAGGTCAAGCACCAGAGGGGGTCTTGATTGACCATCACCGCGATCGCATGCCAATTTTGGCATACTTCCGGGTCAATGCTGCAATTCGAGAAGCCCTCAAGCCAAGAGTAGATTTACCATCTGGTGGCTACATTATCATTGAACCTACCGAAGCTCTAACCGTAATTGATGTGAACTCTGGTTCCTTTACCCGCTCAGCTACAGCACGGGAAACGGTTTTGTGGACTAACTGTGAGGCAGCAACAGAAATTGCCCGCCAGCTGCGCCTACGTAATCTAGCTGGGGTGATCGTTGTTGACTTTATTGATATGGACACCAGGCGGGATCAGTTGCAGGTTCTCGAACACTTCAATCAAGCCCTAAAAGAGGACAAAGCCCGACCACAGATTGCCCAGCTTTCGGAACTTGGCTTAGTGGAACTGACTCGCAAGCGCCAAGGGCAAAATATTTACGAGTTGTTTGGTAAAACCTGTGCTACCTGTGGCGGGTTAGGACATCTGGCACATCTTCCCGGTGAAGTCGAAGCAGAAGCACTAGAGACCTTAGCACCGATCCCCTTACCGGCGGAGCGAAGCATTCCACAGTTCCCCGAACCTGTAGACTTATCTTCTGAGAATGATAATGATTTGGACTTGCTCAATCACCCCAGTTATCAGGAACGGGGAGCGGTAAATAATCGCCGCCGCCGCCGCCGTCGTATTGATGACCCAGTGATTAGGGAAGAACCAATTACTAGGGGAGTCAATCGGGTGATCTCTGTCTCATCCAACTTTGATGCCATCACAGAACCCGAGGTATCCACCTCAGGAGTAGAAAAACCTCAGCTAGTCAAGTTTGCTCAAGAAAAGGAACCACCAGAATTGGTCAGGGTTGAAATGAGCCCAGAAGAACAAGATGTTTATGCGTTAATGGGCATTTCCCCTATACTAAATTTAGACCGAGAGGTGAAAGATCCTAGGTCAGCAATTATCTCAGTGTTACTGCCGGGAGAAAAAATCGAGGATAATGAAGAAGAATTATCCAATTCAACTACCGATTCAACTACCGATTCAACTACCGATTCAAGTAATAGTCAATCCTCCATCGACGATCAGCTAGAGTTAGAAGAATCAGACTTGGTAGAATCTACTGCTGCCACACCAATTGCAGAAACTGGATCTGATCAACTTATTACTACCAATGGCACCATTAATAGTCCCCCCATAGTGCGCCGCCGCCGTCGCCGCTCTTCAGCATTGGATAAATGACAACGGACAAAGTCACTGAAGTGTTTGAGTTACCGGATAAATCCGGTACTCCTTCCTTAGTGGCTGGAGTAGATGAAGTAGGGCGAGGTGCCTTATTTGGTCCAGTTGTGGCAGCAGCAGTGATTTTACCTGTATCTGTCTTGCCACAACTGGCTCTAGCTGGCGTTAAAGATAGTAAACAGTTGTCCCGGAAGCGACGCCAAAGGCTGTCTGAAGAAATTCAGGGATTGGCACTGGATTGGACTATTGGTTATTCCACTAGTGCAGAAATTGACCAGCTCAATATCTTACAAGCGTCATTGTTAGCTATGAAACGGGCTGTGCTTAAATTAAAAGTTAAGCCCGATATTTGTCTGATTGATGGGTTACACGGGTTGCCAGATTTACCCATACCACAACAGAATATAGTAAAGGGGGATCAGCGATCGCTTCATATTGCGGCAGCAAGTATTGTAGCCAAGGTGTGGCGTGATGATTTAATCATTCGTCTAGCTACCAAGTATTCAGAGTATGATTTGACAGCCAACATGGGCTATGGTACCAAAAAGCATCGGTTAGCACTGCAAAAATACGGACCATGTCGGCTGCATCGCATGTCCTTTAGCCCCTGTAGTCAGGCTAATCAATAAATAAGTTAAATTATTTATTAACAAATAACAATCAACCAAATCGATAACCCTTACCATAAACTGTATGGATCAGGGGGGCGGAACCCTTAATTTCGATTTTGCGACGCAACAAACGAACTAGAGCAGCTAAATTGTTACTTTTTGGGATTTCCTCAGATGGCCACAAATGTTGATAAATTTGCTTGTGGGATAATAATAGACCAACATGGCTCATGAAGTACGCTAGCAGTTGGCTTTCTTTTTCTGATAGCTCAATTGGGCGTCCGTGGCGATAAGCTATTTGATTGGTTAAGTCTAATTCTATTTGTCCAACCCGTAACCGCTGGCTGGGATTGGCATCAGTCGCAGCAGAACGCCGAAGCAGAGCCCGGACTCTAGCGAGTAACTCCCGCAGTTCAAATGGTTTAACTAGATAGTCGTCAGCACCAGCATCTAATCCCATCACTCTGTCATCTACAGTGTCCTTGGCGGTTAGAAAAAGAACTGGGGTAGTGGTGTCATGCGATCGCATTTGTTGGCAAATTTCTAACCCAGAAATGTGCGGTAGCATCCAGTCTAAGATTAACAAGTCATAAGCGCCAAGGGATGCTAACTCATTTCCTGACGCGCCATTATACGCCACATCTACAGTGTAACCTTCACGAGTTAATACCCGAGACAGGGGGTCAGTCAGCTCAATTTCATCATCTACTAAAAGGATACGCATTGATTTTGTTGATAGTTGACGGTTGACGCTTGACTATCAACACAATTATAAGACTTACGCAGCGACTCTATCTGTAGCGTGGGTTATTAACGAAGCCTACTACTTGTAGTTAACAGCCAAGTCATTGATATACTATTTTAGTTAAGATAAAGTTAATCATAGGGTAATTATAATTTAAGGGCTAGAAAGACAAACCAGTATGGCTTGGGCATTGGTTACAGGTGGCACCAAAAGGATTGGTAAAGCGATCGCATTAGACTTGGCGAAACAGGGCTATGATCTAGCGATTCATTACAACCGTTCTCGCCAAGACGCGGAAATCCTAGGGGAACAGATCCAGTCCCTAAACCGAAATTGTCGGTTTTACCAAGCTGATCTAACCTGTGACCAAGATATGCTTAATCTTTTGCCAAGGGTGAAAGCAGATGTTCCTGAGCTTGATGTGTTGGTGAATAATGCTTCTATTTTTGAACCAGCAACCCTCAAAGAAACGGAACTTGACTTGTTTGACAGTCACTTTGCTGTAAACTTTAAGGCTCCGTATTTCTTTACCCGTGATTTTGCTCGTCTTTATCAAAAAGGGAACATTATCAATATTATTGATACCAGAATCAACAAGAATGATTTTTCCTATTCTGCTTACACATTAGCTAAGAAAGCCTTGGCTAACTTAACGGAGATGGCAGCTTTGGAGTTTGCTCCATATATTCGAGTGAATGGAATTTGCCCTGGGTGGATTTTACTTCCAGCCGGGGCAAGTGAACAGTATATCGAAACACTTAGACAAAGAGTACCCATGCATAGCCAGGGCAATGTGGATCAGATTTGTCAGGCTGTTCGCTATTTGCTCTCTAATCAATTTGTTACCGGACAGTTTTTATTTGTGGATGGCGGTCAACATTTGTAATCAACTGTAAGCCGCCCGCTTTTCAATTATAACTGATAACTGATAGCTGACGGCTGATAGCTGACCGCTGATAGCTGACGGCTGATAGCTGACCGCTGATAGCTGACCGCTGATAGCTGACGGCTGATAGCTGACAATAAACTTAATCAAGACTATATACATCAAAAAAATGACAAAACTTACTGATATCACATCAATAAAAGTTAATGATTTCGGGAGGCAAAAACAACACAGTTATGTTGAAGCGCTGCTGGAAATAAAAAATTTAAGACTCCGCACGATAATAGGATTTAATGACTGGGAAAGAAAAACTAAACAAGATGTTGTGATTAATATTAAGGCTGGCTTTACCCCAGGAAATTCTACAAAAAGCGATTGCGTTGAAGATACCCTAAATTATAAAACCCTAAGCAAGCGTGTAATTAAAGCAGTGGAAGAAAGTAAGTTTAATTTACTAGAAAAGCTAACCCAGATGATTTTAGATATTGTAATGGAAAATCCCCGGATAATATGGGCTAAGGTCAAAGTTGATAAACCTTTTGCTTTGCGATTTTCCGATTCTGTGTCTATAGAATTGAGTGCTAAACGATGAATGAAGTGCTAGTGAATGAAGTGGTAGTAAGTGTTGGCTCTAATATTAAACCTCATGAAAATGTAAAATTAGCCA
Source organism: Moorena sp. SIO1F2 (assembly GCF_010672755.1). NCBI lineage: Bacteria > Bacillati > Cyanobacteriota > Cyanophyceae > Coleofasciculales > Coleofasciculaceae > Moorena > Moorena sp. SIO1F2. Next base: position 66 of record NZ_JAAHFV010000044.1, on the reverse strand, counting down.
AATATAATTTATCAAAAACTGATAATTTTGTTAATGAATCTCGCTTTTACATAACAGAACCCCTAG
>NZ_JAAHFV010000439.1:0-4836 GCF_010672755.1 Moorena sp. SIO1F2 | reverse complement strand
GCCGGCTGCGTGACTGGAGTTACGACGTGTGCGCTGCATTAGTATAGCGCAGGGAATCGGGAATCGGGAATCGGGAATCGGGAATCGGGAATCGGGAATCGGGAATCGGGAATCGGGAATCGGGAATCGGGAATCGGGAATCGGGAATCGGGAATCGGGAATCGGGAAAGAGAGGGAAGTGTGGGAAGTGTGGGGAGATGGGGAGATGGGGAGATTTTTATTAAGGGTAATTATCCGGACATGATATAAACGCTATATTCAGCCTGTTAATTATTAATTAATGAAGGAAATAGGTATTGATGAATTAAAACTAGAATTTATTAACCGGAAAAGATATATAGTGTTTCTCATAGTTATGAGGGACATTAAATGTTCTTACACCGACTCCCGACTCCCGACTCCCGACTCCCTAAAACCCAAAACTTTGTATCTCACATAATTGAAAAGTACTATACTATGATTCGTCTTTATTTCTTAATTAAATCTAGCCTGATTATAGGCATAGGATTATCAGTCATAGCATCAGCAATAGCATCGACTGCCCCAGGGATTACTCTTGCTCAGGAACCTGTAGATGGAACAGGACAAAGAATGAATTCACAGGTAAAGATTGTTAAGGTGGGAGTGATGGCAATTCGGGGTGTTGACCATACTAAGGCAAAATGGCAACCGACCCTAGACTATCTCAGTGACACGATTTCCGGCTATGTTTTCCAACTTGTACCACTAGAGTTTGATACCCTCGAAGAAATAATAGCTAACCAGGAGGTGGACTTTGTGTTGCCTAACCCTGGAATGTATGTAGAGTTGGAATGGATTTATGGGGCAAGACGAATTGCCACCCTAAAAAATCTACGCCTAGGCAAGTCTTACACCCAATTTGGAGCGGTTATCCTGCGTCATGCTGACCGCAATGATATCCAGGATTTAAAGGATTTACGGGGTAAAACCTTTATAGCCGTCAGTGAAATTGCCTTTGGGGGCTGGCAAATGGCATGGGAAACTCTGTTAGAAGCTGGAGTTAACCCCTACCGTGACTTTCCAGGGCTCCACTTTGGTGGTAGCCATGACGCAGTGGTCTACGCTGTTCGTGATGGTATTGTCGATGCTGGCACTGTCCGCACTGATACCCTGGAACGTATGGCACAGGAGGGCAAAATTAATCTAGATGACTTTGTGATCCTGAATCAGCAAACTCAATATCAGGACACTTTCCCTTTTGCTCTGAGTACTAAACTTTATCCAGAATGGCCCTTTTCCACACTACCCCATACCCCAATGGAGTTAGCGGAAGAGGTTGCGATCGCATTAATTACCATGCCTTCTGAGCACCCAGCGGCCAAAGCTGGTCTTTATCACGGCTGGACCATCCCGGCCAACTACCAACCTTGTCACGAAACCTTACGCAATCTGCGGGTTCGTCCCTACGAAGATTGGGGAAAAGTGACTCTGGGTCAAGTTATCCATCACTACCGCTATTGGCTGTTATTTGCTGGTGTTTCCTGCTTTGGATTTAGCTATGGTCTAGTTTATCTAGCTGGGCGTAGGCGAATTGAAGCAGAACTGCGAAAAACCAATGCTTTACTGGAAATCCGGGTTGAGGAACGTACAGCTGAGTTCAAAGCAGCTAAAGAAGCGGCTGATCAGGCTAATAACGCCAAAAGTGAATTCCTGGCTAATATGAGTCATGAATTGCGTACTCCCCTCAATGGCATTTTGGGTTATGCCCAAATTCTGCAACGGGATCCACAGATAACTGCTAAACAAAAAGACCAGATCAATCTTATTTATCAGTGTGGCAACTATCTGCTCCATCTGATTAATGACATTTTAGACTTATCCAAAATCGAAGCTCGGAAAATGGAACTGTTTCCGACAGAAATTCATTTGCCGTCCTTTTTGAAAGAAGTTGTAGAAATGTGCCGCGTCAAAGCCCAGCAAAAGCAGATTGCTTTTATTTATCAACCCTCATCCCATCTGCCAGACGGTATCCTGGCTGATGGCAAACGATTGCGACAAGTTCTGCTTAATCTTTTGGGCAATGCCATTAAGTTTACTGACCATGGCGGAGTCACCTTTAAGGTAGAACTTATCAGTAACCACCAAGCACTTTCTACTCCCCAATCCCCCCTAGTCATAGTTCGATTTATCATTAAAGATACTGGGATTGGGATGACCCCAGAACAACTGGAAAAAATATTTTTGCCCTTTGAACAGGTGGGGGATGTTTATAATCGTGCTCAAGGTACTGGACTGGGATTAGCGATTAGCCAAACAATTATCAAGTTGATGGGAAGTTGTATCAATGTTGAGAGTACTTATGCCCAAGGTAGCATTTTCTCTATCGATTTAGAGTTACCCATTACCACAGCTGTGATTGAGACTAAGCAAGCCTCTACCAAAACCATTATAGGGTATCAGGGTAAACCACAAAAAATCCTAGTAGTAGATGACAAATGGGAGAATCGCTCTGTAATTGTGAATGTGTTACAACCTCTAGGATTTGAGCTGTTGGAGGCCAGTAATGGCGTTGAGGGTTTGGAAAAAGCCACAGAATGTAACCCTGATCTAATTATTACTGACTTGGTGATGCCGGTGATGGATGGCTTGGAAATGATGCGACGTCTGCGCTCATCAGATAAATTTAAAGATCTGTTGATTATTGCTTCATCTGCCAGTGTTTATGAGTTAGACAAGCAAGAGAGTTGGACTGCAGGCTGCGATGATTTTATTCCTAAACCAGTGGACGTAGCAGAATTACTGGAAAAATTAAAACAGCATTTGCAACTGGAATGGGTGTATGAAGACTTCATACCAAAACCAGAAACTATAATAGATGCTGGAGCTGAAGAAATCAACCTAGATGCCATTGTGCCTCCCCCATCCGATGTGCTGCTCCAACTTTATGAGTTTGCTAAGAAAGGTAATGTGTTTGAAATCAGCAAAGAAGCAAAAAAGCTGGAAGAATTAGATGCTAAATTTGTCCCATTTGCTAAGGTGATATTTCAATTTGCTAAGGAATTTAATGTGAATGAACTTAGGAACTTTATCGAACATTATGTCGATTAAGTATCATTATAATTGGGGGAATAGGGAATAGGGAATAGGGAATAGGGAATAGGGACTTCGGAGCAGGAACCCACCCCTAACCCCTCCCAGGAGGGGAAGGCAAGAGGCAAGAGGGAAAAAATATTGTGTACCTCAGGTGCGACCCGTGGCGAATTTAATTCTTAATGGGTCAAGCGCACCTCATAGCTATGAGAAACGCTATATTCCTGCTCTGGTGACAATAACGATATAGTAATCTGTGTAGGAATTGTGATAATTTTTGATGCCGTATTTCCTACTCCCTACTCCCTACTCCCTACTCCCTACTCCCTACTCCCTACTCCCTACTCCCTACTCCCTTTGCTATAGACAAAAATCAGGGATTTTGGTAAAATTTTATGGCTATATTCAATACTTATGGGTAATTGCTAAAGGAGAAAACTACTAATGTCAGAGCACATTTCGTTTGATGAACTGTTAGGCAAAATGAGCGAAGCCTATGAAGATGCCCAGAGCAAAGTTGAGCAATGTAATGTTTTAGTAATTGGTAAAACCGGTGTAGGAAAAAGTACTTTAGTAAACACAATTTTTCGCTCTCGTCTGGCAGAAACTGGAGTGGGCTATCCTGTTACTCAAACCATTCGTCGTTATAGGAAAACAGGTTGCCCGATTACAGTGTACGATACACCAGGGCTAGAACTTAAAGCTCAACAGATTGAACGAGTAAGGGGAGATATCTCGAAACTAATTGATGATCAAAGGAAACTAGAGGCAAAAGAACATATTCATGTGGTGTGGTATTGCCTTAATCATGAAACAGCTCGATTGGATCCGATTGAGGAAGAATGGCTAAAGAGCCTGCAACAAAAAGATGTACCCGTTATCTTAGTGCTGACTCAAACCTTAACGAAAAAACGTAGTGAGTTTATTGCTTTCCTAGAGGGTAAGAATCTACCGGTTAGTCAGATTATTCCAGTGCTAGCACAATCAAAACCAATCGATGATGATTATACGGTGACAGCCCATGGTTTAGAGCGTTTAGTAGAAGTGACGGCAAATTTACTGCCGGAAGCCCAGCGCAAAGCATTTCTGAGAGAACAGATTAGAAATATTGAACTAAAAGCAGGTGAAGCGTTTAAATATGTTACGGGTTACGTTACTGGTTCAGCATTGGTTGGTGCCTCACCAATTCCGTTTTCTGATGCGCCAATCTTGGTAACTATGCAAACGGTAATGATTGCTAACATCACTAGCATTTTTGGATTAACGGTTGAAAGAGCTTTTCTGGGCATGGTGATATCTGCTCTTGGGGGTACAGGAGGAATGACTGCAGTGGGTAAAGTAATTGTCGCGAATTTACTCAAAATGATTCCTGGTGCAGGCACCGTGCTTGGTGGAGCAATATCAGGCTCAACGGCAGCAGCACTAACCCTGGCTCTTGGTCTATCTTATATTAAAGCACTCAAGATTTATGTTAAAGCTCAGGTTGATGGTAAGGAAATACCCCTTTCTGAGCTGGCGAAAATTATCATTGAACAATATAAATATTATGCGGGAACAGGTAAAAAAAGCTTGAGCGATCGGGAATTGCCCCCTTCAGATTAGGAGAGATGGGGAGATGGGGAGATGGGGAGATGGGGAGTGTGGAGATCTCACAGGGGTAGGTTTTTTACATTTGGGTCGGGAGTCGGGAATCGGGAGTCGGGAATCGGGAGTCGGGAATCGGAACCCACCCCTAACCCCTCCCAGGAGGGGAAGAGCGGGAAATGGGGAGAATTATCCCGGAAA
>NZ_JAAHFV010000438.1:0-4871 GCF_010672755.1 Moorena sp. SIO1F2 | reverse complement strand
CACTGAGTTTATTTTGTTTTTTTTTTTTTTTTTTCCAGGAGGAAGCCGGATTAGAAGTTAGGGCGGGTGGGGTACTTGGAGTTCGGCCTTTGCTTTTTCGTTTATTTAGTAACTTTTTTTTGGGGTTTATTCCTACAAGAATCATCCCTCGTTCCCTAAGAAGTTGATAACTTTTGCGAATTGACGGTTCAATTTCTGAAAAATAGTACAGAGAATTAATGAATAAGATAATGTCAAAATTTTGGGTAGCTTCAAATGTCTCGAACCCAACTGGATAAATAGTGAAACTAAATTTTGATGATTGTTCGTCACTAACTTCACGACACCATTCTTTGAGTTTCAGGCATTCTTTTTTATTGGGATCGACACCAACAAAATGAATAGTTTTGTTTAGAGAAAGAAGCTTATTCAAAAAAGGCTTCTCAAAAATTCCGATCCCACAACCGATGCTAAGGATAGTGTAATGCTCTTGTGAAGACATCTTATCGTCTATAGCCTGAAGTGTCGCGTCAAGCATCATCTCTGTTTCCTTATTCCGACTACGATAGGTAATTTGCCCTTCCCTATATTCTTGGTCGTTGAGTTTGACTATCTGTAGTCTTGGATCTGAGAATAAGTATGCGATCGCAGATTTCTGCAGGCTCTCCAGGGTACCTACTGAATCAGAAAACCCATCGGTAAAACTATCATTTGTTAATGTCATCTATTTTTATTTTTCGTGATTAATCTATCTAATTTTAAGTGCATCAAGACAAGGCTCCCCCATCCTCCGGTTATGTCTTACGGGGGTTTCACCCACTCGCGCTTTGCATCAAGACGCCGTTTTTCATGTGTCAGACAACTCAACTTATAAAAATTAGTGATGAATTCATCATCTCATATTTGGTGCTTAAGTTAACTTTGTTGAAAAGTATCATACTATGAATTATTTGTCAAAATAATTTAGATTAATTTTAGATTGGTTTGCCCTGCCCTCAGAATCGACAAAGTATAGCTCCCTGGGTTCGCTGTCCAAAGTCAGAGCTATTCAAAACTGGGAAAAATTATGGTACTCTTAACCGGTGCTAATTAGACCATGTCTTAATTAGTATAAATGTACTGTTTTTGGAAAACAAAATTTAAAAGAGTATTATGTCAACAACTTTTAAAGAGACCACAGAGAATTTGAGATTCAGTGAGGATCGCCTAGGAATTAACTATCTCGGGAGTGCCAACCTGCCTACTGCAACAGATGATGGCAAAGATATCATTCGAGGATTAACCCAAAGGCCGAAATCTTTGCCACCTCGTTACTTTTACGATGAAAAAGGCTCCCAATTGTTTGAGCAAATCTGCGAGTTACCGGAATATTATCCCACCCGCACAGAGGCAGAAATTTTACAACAGTATGCTGTAGAGGTTGCTCAATTGACGGGAGCTTGCGAATTGGTGGAGCTGGGTAGTGGCAGCTCTACCAAAACTCGCTTGTTGTTGGATGCCTATGAAAGTCAGGGATATCCCTTGCGCTATGTTCCTATTGATGTCAGTGGGGAGATTCTTGAAGAGAGTGCCAAGCAGCTATTGCTGGATTATCCCAAGTTAAAGGTTCAGGGTCAGGTGGGAACTTATGAACACGCCCTGAGCCAATTAACTCCAACACCATTACCTAGACGGATGGTTTTATTTTTGGGTAGTAGCTTGGGAAATTTTGCTCCTGAACAGTGCGATCGCTTTTTTGATAAAATGACAACTTTACTAGCACCAGGAGATTACTTTTTGCTGGGCATTGACTTACAAAAACCCAAGGAGATTCTGGAAGCTGCCTATAATGATAGTCAGGGGGTGACTGCGGCATTTAACCTGAATATGCTAGCACATCTGAACTGGCGTTTCCAAGGAAATTTTGACCTCGATCGCTTTACCCATCAGGCGATTTATAATCAATCGGAAAGTCAGATTGAGATGTATTTACATTGCCAGCAGACCCATGTTGTGCGCTTAGCCAGCCTAGATTTAACGGTTGATTTCCAAGCAGGAGAAAGCATCCTTACAGAAATTTCTCGCAAATTCAATTTGGAACAGATGCAGCACTATCTTAAAGGTCGGGGACTAAACACAGTTCAGGCTTGGACTGATACCAAGCAATGGTTTGGTTTACTCCTGTGTCAGATACAGACTGTGTAATAGACGTGTAAGCATTTAGCTATCAGCTTAAGCGCTACGCGCACGCTACGCGAACAGCTTAAGCGCTACGCGCACGCTACGCGAACAGCTATCAGTTATCAGCCTTTAGCTGACCACTGACCGCTGACCGCTGACCACTGACTGCTGACCGCTGACCGCTGACTACTGACCGCTGACCACTGACCACTGACCACTGACCGCTGACCGCTGAATATAGACACCCCTAAGTTTAAGAATAATATTTGGCACTCAAACCATGGATACTCTCGAATCTACTCAATTCCCTCGCCTTGACAGCTGCAGTCGCGAAACCATTATCAATTACTTTAAGAATTCATGGGAACTCGAAGATGTTCTGATGAAAAGTCTGGTTGGTGAAGAAACATTCTATATGAGTCCCGACCCCTTAAGAAACCGTCTGATTTTCTATTTGGGTCACTCGGCTGTTTTCTACATCAATAAATTCCTTGGGGTTGGGTTATTGGATAAACCCATTAATCCTAACTATGAAATCCTGTTTGAGATTGGTGTAGACCCGGAAACTCCTGAAGAACTCGATCAAGCAACCAAAAATATCCACTGGCCGAAAGTGGAAGAGGTTTGGCGCTATCGAGATAAAGTGTATGGGGTGGTTATAGAAACTATCGAAAAGACTCCTCTGAATCTGCCAATTCATCAAAATCATCCTCTTTGGGCGCTGATGATGGGAATTGAACACAGTCGCACGCACTTTGAAACCTCTTCGATGCTGATCCGACAACTGCCTGTAGAGCGGCTTGAACGTCCTGAGAGCTGGAATTATGCTGTTTCTAATGACAAGGTTTCCAAGAATGAAATGCTCCAAGTTTCTGGAGGTTCGGTAGAACTTGGTAAACCAGAAGATTATCCTACCTATGGCTGGGATAGTGAATATGGCAATCGTTCGGTGGAGGTTAAACCGTTTTTAGCCAGTGAGTATCTGATTACCAACGGAGAATTTCTGGAGTTTGTGAATGATAATGGCTACGATAATCCAGATTACTGGGATAAAGAATCCTGGACGTGGAAGACAATCTATAATATCAAGCACCCTAAATTCTGGATACCTACTAATAGTGGCTACAAGTATCGAGCCATGTTTGACGAGATTGACCTTCCTCTCGATTGGCCGGTTGAAGTGAATCACCATGAAGCCATGGCTTACTGTCGTTGGAAGGGGCAAGGGATTCGTTTGATGAGTGAAGCGGAGTGGAATCTTGCCACTGCTGGCAGGGATAAAAGTAACACAAATTTCCAGCAAGACCCCTTTGCGATACAGGATTACAATCTAAATCTCAAGTTTGGCTCACCTAGCCCAGTGGGTATGTTAGAAACTGCTAGAAGTCCTGCTGGACTCTATGACTTGCGGGGGAATGTATGGGAGTGGCTCAGTGATGACTTCAAGCCGCTACCAGGATTCAAGCCCCATCGGCTCTATGAAGATTATTCTGCTCCCTTCTTTGATACCCAACATAACATGATGCTTGGTGGTGCTTGGGTGACTACTGGAACAGAGGCATCTACATTCTATCGTAACTGGTTCCGTCCCTACTTCTACCAACATGCTGGGTTTAGAATTGCGGCTTCTTGACATCCTCCCTCGGTAAATCGCCAAATATCAAAAAAATAGGACTTTTTGGTGATAAAACCGCTATTTTTGCCATTTTCTGGAATTACCCAAGCCAAAACCCCGTGTTTTTAAACCGGGTCAGAAGTTACCGCAAAAATAACGCACCGTCAGTAAAGCGTGATCAACTTGATGGTATACCTGATTTTCCGGCGTTGCTGAACCCAAAAATGGTATACTAAAAATAAAACCATGGAATGCCCTAGATGTCATAGCAATAAAACTCATAAATATGGTCATCAAAGAGGAAAACAAAGATATAAATGCAACGAATGTGGACGACAATTTATAGAGGTTAAAACTGAGCGTGGTTACGATGAAAAAACTAAATTGCTATGCTTAAAAATGTATCTAAATGGCATGGGCTTTAGAGCCATAGAAAGAGTGACTGGTGTTCACCATACCACCATAATAGGTTGGGTAAAAAAAATTAGTTTACGCTTAAAAGATGTATGTTTCACGCTCATAAATCCCTGAAATTACTGAAATAGATGTGCTACAAACCTTTGTTAAAAAAAAACAAGGTTTGGGTGTGAGACGAAACCTTAGAGAGTGGTTTGAAGTTACCGTAAGAATAAAGAAGCCTTATTCCATGAGTTTTATCCCTTTTACCCATAGCCTTTCGCCTATAAAGGCTTCTTTATTCTAAGGTTTCATCTCCGGCCTTATTTCAGATAACTTCAAACTATTACCCATAACCTGTCTCTATAAAGGCCGGAGCTGAATCCTTGAGAAGGGTAGCCTTACTAAACAAGACTTAACCCTTTTACTCACAGCCGACCAACTATAAAGGCTACCCTTCTCTACGGAAACTTCTAGCCACTCTCTTACGGTAACTTCAAAGGACCGCAGCTAACAAGCGCTATCCCGGAATTTTAAACTTTATAGTTGGTGACCGGAGTTCGGAAACTTTTAAAAAGCTTTGGAAGAGCGTAAAGCGATGCAGCGCGGTCTTGGGGGTTTCCCCCGGAGACAAAACCTTAGATAGTGGAGCCTTTATAGTTAGCAGGTTATGCAGAAAAGGGTTAAATATTTTTTAATAAGGCTCCACTATCTTACGGTA
>NZ_JAAHFV010000437.1:0-4899 GCF_010672755.1 Moorena sp. SIO1F2 | reverse complement strand
TTACGTTTACCAACTGTGCTCGAATGAACATCGAGTCGCTTGGCTAATTCGGCTTGGATCAGAGGTTGATAAACTTTCTTATCCTGCTTCTTTTTGACTCGGTTTTTTTGATCACCTGAAGCATTAGCAGTGAAGGCAGCTAGTTTCGAGGCAACAGATTCTTGTGATCCTGGAGTTTCTAGCGATTTTGGGATGTCACTGGTAGAGAAATCATCTTTTTCGACCTTTAGTTCCAAAGTCGGGGTTGGTTTACTGGTGTTGGATTCACTCTCAGGCTCAAAGGAGGATTCACTTTCAGGGTCGAAGGAGGGTTCACTCTCATCAAAGATACTACCGAGAGCGCTAGCAGTCAGAAAGTAATAAACAGTGCCAATGTCATCATAGGTTCGACTCTGAGCTCCAAACTCCTGTGCCTTTTTCTCTAAATACTGTTTCGCTGCAGTTCCAGAAATATCTGCCTTGATCGACAAGTCAATGGGTGTCAGACAACCTTGGTTATCTTTAATCAGTTGATTGAAGAAGGGATTAACTTTCCGAGTCCACTTCTGCCATTGATATTGCTGCCAAAGCCTGATGATGATAATCAAGATTAGCATTGCCAGTACGATCGGCCATGCCTTTAGCAACAGAACCATCACCAATGCGAAGGGGATGATCAGAATGAGAATTCCAGTGGCACTGCTATCGATTACTTTTCCAGTCATCTGACTTCACGGGGTAGGGAAACCGCGTCTTTTTAAAGCGCGGAGGAACTACGACAAAGCGCGGTTTTAACCGCACCTTATCCCTCGCTCAACTGCTTGGGAGGGGGTATACTTAGTAGTTTATTCGTTTACGAGCCATTAAGGGGCTATCCACTAAAGTCGGGACTGTGGATTATTAGTAATTAGTGGACATTTCTACCAATCCCGATTACCCATTACCCGTAAGAGTCACGGCTTCTTGCTAGTAGTCTTAGTTAACTCAGGTTAGTCAGGGCAAGACGTTTAAACATCGCCACCCGTGCCTTGGTTGCTAAGGTATCATCCAGTGGTTCTAAGGACACTGGTATATGATACTTTTGCTTAAGGGCAGTTTGGATCAGCCAATCAGCAAGAAAGGGGTTTTTCGGTAACAGCGGACCGTGGGAGTAGGTTGCGATCGCATTTCGATAAAATGCCCCTTCTGTGCCATCTTCCCCATTGTTACCATATCCTTTGACCACTTGAGCTAGGGGTTCGACATTACCTAAATAGGTACGACCACCGTGATTTTCAAAACCAATCACTACTGGAGTTTTCCCGAGCATAGCCTTTAAGTCTTGGGCTAGGGGTGATGCAGTAATCTCAAATACCACATTACCAATGCAACGGCGAGCATCTACGCCAGGATGCTTGCTGACCAAATCCAGCAACCCTAATCCCTGAATCCGCTTACCTAGAGCAGGTTCATAGTAGTGACCTAGCAATTGAGGTGAGCCACAGGTAAATACCCCCGGTGTACCTCCTTCAATTTTTTCTTGTAGGGCATTGGCTTTGCTACCTTGTAAGTCTCGCATAACAATTTCTTGCTGTCTATCTTGAGCACCACCACCCATGAAGATATCCACTTGATAGAATTGCTCAGCAGGGGTTTGCTGATCCAGGGGGATTAGATTGACTCTAATGCCTCGCCACTGGGTTCGTTGTTGTAAGCAGATCACATTACCGCGATCGCCGTAGGTACTCATTAGGGTAGGGTAAAGCCAGCCTATAGTTAATTCTAGTTGTTCGGAATTCATCTTGGGTTGAAGGTGATTTGGTTGTTCGCCTTATACTGTCTGTATGTAATAGGAGGACTATTTCCAGATAATTCTTGGTATTTATCGGCAAAACCCATAAGTATAACCATCCTTTCTGTGAACTCTGAGTAAATTCTTGACGTGCAAGCTTATCGCCTTTTTTCCGGGAACCGTGTAATTAAAGGAGTTGCTTTTGCTTCTGGGATTAACCCTCCCAAACTCCCCCGTCAAAAGGTTTTTAGCTATATCACCACGCTTTCCAACCTTTGATGGGTTTCAATGGGTTATGTCTAATGGGGTAGCCATATTTATTGAGCGCAGCTTTTTGCCTGCCTCCCTGTCCTTTGCAGGTAACTACTAGCGGTTGATAGGTTCTCAACACCAAAGCTTCAACGTCTCCAACACAAGCTGCATCAATCCAATGCTGCTTGGGTAGTCCCAACTTAGTCCGGTTGTATTTGGTCTGAGCACCCGTGCCAGTAACCACAGGTTTTATTTCGTTGAGTACCTTTACTACTTTGTTCCGAGTTGTATTGACCGCTGCTGCATCTCTCAATGGCGAAAGCGCCTTGTTTTTGATTTTTTGTAGCAAGCCTGGTTTCTTTTTTAGGAATTCTTCAATAGGTCTATTGCCTTTTCGTTGATTACATTTTTCACAAGCTAGACAAAGATTGCTGACCCGTTCGCGTAGCGTCGGCTTTGCCGAATCACTGCCTCCTTTGGATTTTGGGTGAATGTGCTCAATCTGTAGGGGAATATTTTGCTTGCCACAATAGGCGCACTCCCTCCCCCACTTCTCAAGTAAATATTCCCTCACCTCATACCCGGCTAGTTCACCTTGTTGGTATTCCACCCCATTGATTTCAGGATCCTGCATTTTTTGAGTGTCAAACTTGACTATTTCAATCCAAATCTCATTGACTGGACAAAACTTAGTTAGTCGTCTTACCCAGGTTTCAATAGTCAAAACCCTGTGTTCTAGACTGGGAGGAATCCAACCCTCTGGACGCTTACGATTAAGAAATCTTGGCTTCCTGTAACGGGTATTGCGATTACGCCTCCCACCCCTAACGCCACTTCTAGATTCTAGTTTTTTCTTTATCAATCCTCCTCTGTGTTCTAGCTCCATTCCCCAAATAACTTGGTCGTCCTGGACTAGAGCAAACCCAGTCACCTTACTGCCTGGATCTATTTTGATTTGACAAGGGGAGATAGTCGGATTGGCGATTGCAGCCTTGAGGATAATCGTGAATGGATACATCCTAAAAACCGCAGCTTTTCCTTTATCTAACAATCGACGCGCTTTCTTGGGGGATATGGGGTTTAATGGTTGTTTGTCTGTGTCAATAACTAATACATAATTCTGCATTTTTAGTGCGTCTCAAATCGGTAATGTTTTCCGGACTTCGTCCCGCTACGCGAACGACCATGTTGTAATGGCTTGTCGTGTCAACCACACATTTTGCCTTCACCTTAATGGTTGACGATAGAGCTGGGAGCTGGAGTTCACTCCCAGGTATCATGACCAAAACAACGTAGGAAATTAATCCTTGGTCTGCAACCTAGTTAGGTAAATTTCCGAGTTTTGCCGGAAATTACCAAGGCTTTTACTAGGTGCTGAGCAGTTATGGGAGAAGCTGATCCAAGCTTTTGCTTCGCACCATTGCACTCCAGATTAGGGAATCGTAGAGAGTTGGTCAAGTAATAGAAGTTGACCGCGCTGCATCAAGACAAAGTCCGATACCTCGACCAAGCACTTGATCAGGATATTTCTATAACCATTACACCCCATCATCCCATCCTCTCATCACCCCATTATCAATTGACCTAGTTTTCTGATGACTTAACCGATGCTCTAGGAGACTACAATGAAACTTGTGGTTTGCTGCCTATCGATAAATCAATGCTGCAAGCAATCTCTGCTCTAACCCTAGGGTTCCAATTTGCTTCTCCTGGGCCAATAATCGTTGAACTCGGACCGGTAACAATCCGCTGGTACGGACTATTGATTGCCTCAGCAGTGTTAATTGGAGTTAGCCTGTCCCAATACCTAGCCAAGGGTCGTAACGTTAACCCAGATTTGTTGGGCGACTTGGCTATCTGGCTGGTGATTTCTGCGATTCCTGGTGCCAGACTTTACTATGTATTGTTTCAGTGGGAACAATACGCCCAGCGTCCAGACCAAATTATTGCGATTTGGAATGGTGGGATTGCCATTCATGGCGCTATCTTGGGTGGTATCTTAGCTGCAACAATTTTCGCCCGCCTCAATAAACTGTCTGTCTGGCTGTTAGCTGATCTAGTAGTTCCTTCCCTGATATTAGGTCAAGCAATCGGACGTTGGGGGAATTTCTTTAATTCCGAAGCCTTTGGTGCTCCCACGGATTTGCCTTGGAAATTGTATATTCCACCACTACAGCGTCCCCCAGGCTTTCAGAATTTTGACTATTTCCATCCCACCTTTCTCTATGAGTCTGTGTGGAACTTATTGGTCTTTGGGTTACTGATGACTCTGTTCTTTCGGGATTTACGCCGCAAACCCCATCTGAAGGTAGGGACGATGGCTCTAGTTTATATGGTCGCCTATAGTACTGGTCGCTTCTGGATTGAGGCATTGCGGATGGATAGTCTGATGCTCGGTCCATTACGCATTGCTCAAGTGGTCAGTTTGGTTGCGATCGCATTGGGAGTTGCTGGTTTAGGGTGGCTGTATTGGATGGGTCGGTCTTTGCCAGATGTTGTTCCAGCCGATAATCAGCAGTGGGATACGGTATCTAAATAAAAAAAAGCCCCAGAGTTTAGCTCTAGGACTTCACCAGGGTGCATCTACCACTTTATTTTTACTGGGTAGATCAGGTTAATCCGGACAATTTTGGAATATGGCAATCTGTGATAAGTTGTGATATTGGAAAGATCGCGCGTAAGCTATCAGCTATCAGCTATCAGCCAACGGCTTAATGCTTACGATCGCGCAACGGATGATTCGAGGGCATGTTACCTATAGGTGAGTCTCTGGTATAGCAGTCCCCAGGGCAGGCGCGGACATGACAAAAGTCTCAAACCTAAGTAAGCGCAAGAGTTTGACTTCTGACTTCTGACTTCTGACTTCTGACTTCTGCTATAACTCGGGATTAATCACA
>NZ_JAAHFV010000436.1:0-4914 GCF_010672755.1 Moorena sp. SIO1F2 | reverse complement strand
TAATAACAGGAGCCATTAATACAGACGGTTGATTGATCAAAGAAATAGATTTCATCTCAGTATCTCTGAGGCTATTCTGAATCTGATCATATTGATCTTTACCCACACAATCTCCCAGAATTTCCTGAAGTTTTTTGAACTCCAAATCACTTAAAAGTTCCAAGAGTGCGATATATTTTGTTCCTAAACTGTGACCTAACCAAAAATAATTACTCCCTCTGGCGGGGGAGTCTTCTTCATAGATACTGTACTCATATCCCAATTTTTTAGCTTCTTCTAAAATTCCATTGAATAGGGGTTTTTGTTCTTTGACCAAACCAATGGCTACAGGCCAATGGCGGAAGGTAAATCTAAACGGTCTGGCAACAACGGTATAACCTGATTCAAATAATCGCTTGGCGATATATCGGTAAAAAATTGTCGGAAAACTTCCGAAAAACGCACCACCAATCAATTGAACAACACCTATTGGCTTGGGATGGATAGCAACCCAAGCAAAGGGAATTGGTCTAAATTTAAATTCGGCATTCATGGCAGTAACCTCTTTGAGGATAACTAATCGAAAGGGATTTTATAATGCGATCGCTTGTCGGTAATACCATCTAGGTTGAAGGTTGAAGGTTAGAGGTTGAAGGTTAGAGGTTGAAGGTTAGAGGTTGAAGGTTACAGGTTACAGGTTGAAGGTTACAGGTTGAAGGTTACAGGTTACAGGTTAGAGGTTTAAGGTTAGAGCTTAGAGATTACAGCTTTCAGCTTTCAGGTTATTAACCCTTCAACATTCAACATTCAACCTTCAACATTCAACCTTCAACCCAACCTTCAACCCAACCTTCAACCTTGGCCTTTGGCCACGCTACGCGAACAACCTTCAACCCAACCTTCAACCTTCGTTGTCTTTTCACCTGAGCCGAGTTGGGCACGGACAAACTGCGTCCGCCGCTCAGTTAACAGCAAACTCAGAGCCATGACGAATTCAGAGGCACTACCGACGAGGGTGCCAACTCTAGAGATTGGTACAGCATTGCCAATTAGGGCAACTAAGGTTCCCACAAATAGCCATGGCCATTTCAGCCTTACCCAGATGCCGATACCAATCAGCAGCACGAACAAATTGACCAAAATTGTTACAATTGGTGGAGCACTCACTTCCGCTACTGTGTAGCGCAAGCTGCCAGCAAAGGTGACTGGAACCAATTCTAGGCCAACAAACTGGGTCGCCACTTCAAACCCACCCAGTCCTAGGGCAAGCACCCAGGATAACACTCGTACAATTGTCTTAGCCCAAACTGCTCCAGCCCGGTGAGCTAGCTCAACAGCAATTACAATGAATAGGGGCACCACTAAGAAGTGTAAGAGGAAGCGCACCATACTCAGTGATTTCAGGAGATCTCCTTCACCAATCAGGCTCCCCATGGCCAGAACTAGATTGTCATAGCTAATGCTTGCTAGCACAATGGGCAGGACAATCATTGCCAGACTAGTTGAGCGACGCCACAGGCGAATTGCCCATGCCAGTAATACCAATTCCACCAAACCAAGACTGAGATGGCCAAGGGGATAAATTTTTAACAAACTTTTAGTCATGATGTTCCATAAACTGAAACAATATCTAAGCTTGGTCTTGATAAGTGCTATGGCTCTCAAAAACGTGACCAACCTATACAAGACCGGCTTATGGGTAAGAGTATTGATCGTTGAATAGCAATTACCCTTAGTTACCAGTTAATTGATTTAAATTCATTGTTGCAAGTTCCCGCATTGATAAATTTACGTTAATTAATAAATCGCAAGATATTGTAGTCAAATCCGACCTCAGCATTCACGTCTTAGCTAAAATTAGGTAATGCTGGATCAATAAACAGAGTCAGCCCTAATCGGTTTTTCAAATAGGGCACTTTTTCGTGACCCGGTTTGGAAGCTATCAGTTATGTTACCCTGATAATAACTAGCTTATAGCTGATCAGCCTTGGGCTGAATGGTTACCATCCGATTACAGTCACGGTTAGGAGCTTGAGGATTTTTCTGTCTCTTATTGTGTCAATTAAGAGAAAATCCTATAAAATTAGTAAGGTACAATTAGTAGGGGCGAAAAGGTTAGATTTAAACAGACTTGGGGTGGTCAATCATGACAAAATCGAAAGGATTAGCTTTAGTCTCAGGGTTCATAAAACTTATTATTATTTGTAGTCTGATTCAACCGATGCTCGGTTGTACTCAACCAACAGAAAATGTGAGTAATGCCGATTTAAATCAAGAGATTCAACCAACAGAAAATTTGGTTAAGGCGGATTTAAATCAAGAGATTAAACTCCAGATCGATCAGATGGCATTAATGGAATCGAAAACGATGCAAGTTAAGGTTCTGGATATAGTGGAGGATTCCAGATGCCCAGCTGATGTAGTCTGTGTGCAACCAGGACAAGTCACCATTGCCTTCGAGGTTGTCAAGGAGAACTCACAACCAGAGGAGGTTGAGTTAACCCTCAGAGCAGCCCAAGAAAATTTAGCTGTTAGAAATTTTGATGGCTATTCCATGACATTAAAAAATGTTGAACCATTGCCAATTACTAATCAGGAAAAAATAATACAATCCGACTATATTGTAACAATTGTTGTATCAAAGACTTAAAAGCTCGGAAATCTAACCTATAATGCTAATTTGGGTATCGATTTTTTCAATCGAGACACGACAGATAAGGGCGTTGCTGATTTGGATGGATGATTTATGAAACTGTGAAAGAGGGTGAAGAGACTGGAATTAAAGCAAGATAGAACAGACTCAATCATCCTAGCAATAGGAAATGCCCTAAATCACAAACTGTTTTGAGTTTCATTCGCTATCATTGAGAGTGGCTGGCAAAGCTTCCAAGATGTTGCTTCGGGCAAAAAAACTTGGCAAAAAAACCTGAGCTAGCAAGGGCGATCATAGTAATAGCAAAAAGACTTAAATAATACTATGCCTACCAAGATAAACCATCACCACCATCACCACCATCACCACCGCAACCCTCTGCACTGTATACTTCCGGCGTATATGCTGCGGGAACTTTCAGAACAGGGAAGCCCTATACAGCGAGAACGAGCATTGAGCGCCCTAGTGGAATCTGGTCAGTTCCGTGGAGTGCGCCAGGAATTAGCTGACTTCTCCACACGACCCAGTGCCCGAGAAGCAGGAGCAGCTAAAGAACGGGTGATCTACCATGCAGACTACCAAACTCGTTTACCTGGCCGTAAAGTCCGGGGGGAAGGAGACCCAGCCACAGGTGACACAGCAGTGGATGAAGCCTACGATGGTTCTGGAGCCACCTTTGATTTATATAGTGACATATACGAGCGGAACTCTATTGATGATCGCGGGATGGTTTTGAGCTCAACCGTTCATTATGGGAGCGGTTTTGACAACGCCTTCTGGAATGGCCGACAGATGACCTATGGGGATGGGGATGAAGATTTGCCAGAAGAGGAGAGACTCTTCAATCGCTTTACTATCGCCATCGATATTATTGGCCATGAGCTGACCCATGGGGTGGTCCAATATGAAGCGGGACTGGTTTATCGGAATCAACCAGGTGCTCTCAACGAACACTTCGCTGATGTATTCGGCATCCTAGTTAAGCAACGGACACTGAACCAAACTGCTAGTGAATCGGATTGGGTGATTGGAGCTGGTCTGTTTAGTGAGAATGTCAATGGTATAGGCATTCGCTCCATGAAAGAACCAGGGACTGCTTATAACGACCCCAGACTAGGTAAAGACCCTCAACCAGCTCATATGAGAGACATCTATACCGGGTCTCAAGATAATGGTGGGGTTCATATCAATTCTGGTATCCCCAACCGAGCCTTCTACATTGCTGCTCTGGACATTGGTGGATACGCTTGGGATAAGGCCGGTTGGATCTGGTATCTGACTTTGAGGGATAAGCTGGGTACCACCTCAGAATTTAAGGATGCTGCCAGAGAGACATACAAGGTGGCAGGTGACCGATTTGGTGTTGGCAGCCTGGAACAAAAAGCTGTCCGTAAAGGTTGGGAAGAGATAGGTGTTGAGATTATTGAACAGCCTCCGACCCCTCAACCCCCTGAACCCCCAGGATGCGCCGCAGGTGCGCCAGACTTTATCAGGTCTTTCTTCACCCCCTCTCCTTAAGGATAAGTAATTCTGTTGTAACTTAAATCTTGCAGCAGCTTGTAGGGTGGGCAGTGGCTGTTAGCGATGCACCAAGCTACCTGTAGGGTGGGCAAGGTTTTGCCCACCCTACCCATGGATTCTGTGCGTAAGTCCTGTCACTATGGTGCAAGATCTAAGAAGTAAAGACTATGGGGGTGTTATGAAAATATACTTTGAGCGTAGTGGCGGTTTTATGGGCATGAATATGGCAACGGAGGTTGATACTGAATCCCTATCGCCAGAAGAAGCTGATCAGTTGCAAGGTCTGCTGAATACTAATAGTTTCTTTGAGCTACCAGCACAGCTGATGTCATCAACACCAGGTGCCGATCAGTTTAGCTACAAACTGACAGTGGAAGTCGCTGGACGTAAAAAAACTGTGGAAATTGGTGATACAGCAGTTCCTGAGATGCTGCAACCTTTGCTAAGACGCTTGACCACTATGGCAAGGTCAAGGTCGAATTAAGAATTAAGAATTTAGAATTTAGAATTTAGAATTTAGAATTAAGTTAGAATTAAGAATTAAGAATTAAGAATTAAGAATTAAGAATTAAGAATTTAGAATTTAGAATTTAGAATTATCCATTCTTCATTCTCCATTATCCATTCTTCATTCTCCATTATCCATTCTTCATTCTTCATTCTTCATTATTAATTCTTCATTCTCCATTCTTCATTCTTAATTCTAACTTAATTCTAAATTCTAAATTCTAAATTCTAAATTCTTAATTCTTAATTCGACC
>NZ_JAAHFV010000435.1:0-4924 GCF_010672755.1 Moorena sp. SIO1F2 | reverse complement strand
TAATTAATTGGATATTTTGGTAGACTATGTGACCCTTTTATTCCCTGGCTACTAACCCTTACCCTCGGCCTGAGCCACAAGTAAGTAAGTGTTTTATAAGTGTTTTACCAGTGGCCATATAGTTATCAGCCTTTTTTTTTCTTTTTATGAAAAATGCTCTCTTTTTTCCGGTATTTCATCCTCGTCTCACCCTGTTGAATGTACTATTTGGGAAAACCAAGGACTAGTCCTGATCACCTAGTTGATTGTTGTTATCTTTGCGGTCTTTTAGCAGCTTGGTGCGCTTATCAGAACGATTCTGCTTGCGGGATTCCCTAAGTATCGTGCGTTGGTTAGAAGTACTAGTCTTCTGGCGCTCTTTGATGGTGCTCAGTACTTTATAAGGGTCCGGTCCATAGTGGGGATACAAGATTGGTAAGTTTTCTTGCTCCTTACCAAGTTCTTCTAAAACCTGATAATGTTGCTGATCGTTTATACCCAGTTCATCCCGGATCTGCTGGAGAACCTCGAGACTACTAGCGGAATTCACATGTCCAGCTTGGATCGCTTCTCTTAGCACCCCTTTGTATACCCCCAAACGGTATTGTTGGTTAGCACCAGGTAGGGTTTTAGCCAGGATGTGTAATTCCTCAGGTTTGAGATCATCGACGGAACGACCTTCGAGAAATTCCGAGAAGTCCAGGGGTAGCTTCTTCAGTTGACGGCGCAACTTGTCTGCCAAACTCTCCTGGGTATATTGCTGGGAACTACGACCCCAAGTTTGATAAAGCCATAAGCTGCTCACCAGAATCACTATACTCTGAAACAGGAATTGCACTAGGACAGGGAACCGATTAATTTCGGGACGACCCCCGTAGATGAAGAAGAAGTTAAAGGCAATAAAGGTACAAATGGAAAAGACTCGGTGCAATACTTGCTCCTGAGTGATAGATTGGTTTTTTCGCCACAGAGCAGCTTTGTATAGTTTCTCTAGCTTGGTACAAATTATACAACTGAGCGCCACGAAGACAACGAAGGTAAGAGGAGTTGCCACCAGTTTAGGAATCGCAATTGCGTGATTCATGATGTAAAACCCTGGCTTTAAAAGCGCACCTAACTGATTCTCTTCATGGGTCCAAGCCCCAGACAGGTAATAATCGAAGTTTCCTGCATACAACCAGTAGTAGAGGAAATAACCAATCACCATGCCTAAATAACCGTATTGGACTAATTTCCGACCAGGCTTAGTCAGTTGTTGCCAGTAGGCTTTTTCGGAATCGATATCCATACAAGGGGACTTACAACTGATACAGGCACTTTTTTCAATACCTGTGGTTTGGTCTAAGGTGCGGCACATGGACTGGGTAATGGTTTTTGGCGGTGCGTTGTGAGCTTCAGTGCCAAGCAATCCCCGTGGTCCAGTAAATACCATCTGAACCATGCCAAATGGACAGACATAATGACACCAACTTCTGCCACCATAGAGGAATACCATCATCATGGCGGATAAGATAGTCAGGCTCAGAAACAAACCCAGAACCAAGCGCTCAGAGTTAACAAATAGAATCCGGCAGTTCAACCCGATAAAGAAAATGGCAAACTGCACATATAAATGGTTACGAACCAGCCACGGATTTTTGCTGATATCCCCCTGTGGCTGTAACCCCAAAGCTCTGGGAATTTGGGACAGAAAGTAAAGTGGGCAAATGCGTCGCCAAGTCTCATGACCGAACACCAAAACAATCATGATGGCGCTAGGCACGATCATGCCCCAGAACAATCGCGCTCCCAGGGCATAGGGTTTTTCATCCAGGCACACTCCCTGGACTTGAACACATGGGTCTTGAGTGAGCGTGGGATCCCGAAATAGGCTTAATAGATTATCAGGATCAGTTAAATTATGTGAAATCGGGTCATAAAACAACGATAAAATTAATATTAGCCAACTAATCACTAGCACCAAACGCACTCGGTGCCAACTTTGTTCTGGTACCTTTGACAGCATAGCTTTAACCCCCTTTTGATCCATTGTGGGAAACAAGTTCAGGCATTGGCAGTACCCGTTTGGGTACTTCGTAACAGCTAGCACTGAAACCAATCCTGAGGATGAGCATTAGTCTTTGGGCATAATCTGCTCTATAACACCAGCAAGAGTTAGGTAAACCCTCTTGAGCTTGGGTTTGTTGGTAACCTAACTAGCACCATTGATTTTGAGTCACCAGTTACTTATCTGGTTGAGTCCACACCTTTTATGCCGCAGTTTCCGAGTTGTTAACATAACTTTACAAAAACCACCCAGATAGTTCTAATCTGATGGTTATAATACAACATTTAGCTAGACATAGCTCGACTTGCTGTCATCAATAGGATTGCAGAATTGCTTGGAATTGTTAAAACCTACTCTTAGCTCTACCTGATGTGGTTGCGGAAGTTAGGGTTTTACCTGTTGTGAATAGGCTTTGGCTTGGTGATAAGATAGCGATCGCATCTTCATACTCCTGAAGTGCAAAAATCGCCAATCCCCGGTTTTAGTAGCCCCGGAAATGCGAATCGCGAGTAATTAACGAAAAGTGTTAGTTATCCCAATTGATTGTAGCTTTTCATACAAATTATTTCTAACTTAGTATCTAGGAATACTAAGTTTTGATCTCTTCAAGCCATTTTGAAGTGTTTTTTGAAGTATTTCTTGAAAAGAATAGCATTTTAAAATAGATCCAGAAACCCAATGGTGATTGGGTGCATCTCAAAGTTTTAAATCTATAACTCAGCTATGCAGGGCATTCATGAGGGGAGCCAGTGCGATCATGGGGTAAACCCCCTCATCAAGGCGCTACCTTGTTGCATCGCTACTCCCTACTGCCTACTCCCATTAACCTAAGACGAAAGTCCCTGACGCAATTGAGAACTGCTATAGTAACTTAGATTACATTAGGGGAATCAAAAGAATGAGCGCCAGAATGAGCGCTTTTTGGGTTTAAGGGTATCGGTCTTGTCCTGATTAACTGGCTTCTCAGAAGCCTCTACACCTAATTCTGGAGATTTGGACTTCGGGGATTTTTGAATAGGAATGTCTTTACCCAACTGCCAGTCATTGTCAGCCTGCGATAAAACATAGATAGCCACATTTTCAATCTCCTGCTCAGTCAGCTTCTTATTGAAGGAGGGCATAGCGTTTTTGCCATTAGTTACCTGGGTTTTAATTTTTTCCAGGTCATACATCTTATATCGTTTTAGGACAGGTTTCTTCAAGGTTTTATTGGCCATAATCACGTTATTGCCACCGATATGACAAGCAGCACAATTTTGACTAAAAACCTGAGCTCCCTGAACGGCATCACCAGCGAGGGCTGGACGAAATAGAGCAAATGTAAACCATACCGTAGCAGTCAACAGGATTGATAGCAGCTTCTTCAAGGGTATTCTCCTTCTGATCAAACAAACAGCAGGCTACAGAGTGGCCTATAATTATTCCCTAGAATGACTGTAAACCTTAGAAGAACTGCTGTCAAACCTAAGCAAGACTATAAATAAAGGAAGCAGACAGACTAAATATGAATCGGGATAGCCTGGCGGCTCTTCACTTCATACACTATTAATCAGTTTTAGCACCAAAATTAACCGAAAATTAAACCAAAATTAACCAGTAATCTATGAGTCCTTTGCCCCATCATCGCCCTAAACAACTCTCCCTAGGTCCATTGGAACGAGAAATCTTGGAGATCATATGGGTATTAGGTTGCGCTACTGTTAAAGATGTCCATGAACAGATTTTGGCTGACCCCGATCGGGAATTAGCGTATGCTTCAGTGACCACAGTGCTACGCCGCTTGACCCAGAAAGGTTGGCTGAGTTGTGATAAACGACAGCGTACCTTTTTATGGAGACCCTTAGTGTCTCGCCAAGAAGCCCAGGTACTCGCAGCCCATGACCAGCTCAATCGCTTTTTAGCTGTAGGCAATCCAGATGTAGTTGCTGCCTTTGCCGATAGCTTAGATGCAGCGAGTGTGGAACAAATTTCTGCGATCGCACAACGACTGCAAGCAGCACGTCAAAGGCGGAAGGAGGAAAAATAATGCATGTGGTCATGATTATAGCAGCATTAGGGCTGGCTTGCTGGCACAGGCACACAAGCTACCAACTCCCTGGGAGTTGGCCCAGGCGCTGGCAACAGGTACTAGTGCAATTTCTGGCTCCACCCCTACTCCTCCTAAGCACTGCTTTGGCTGTCCTATCCATGGGGCCAAAGGGACAAATGATCGGGTTACGTACCGACTGGCTCAGCTACTGTCTAGCGCTAGGATTTCTGGGTTGGGCAGTAGTGTTGTGGCTAAAGTTAGCAAGGCTTGGTTGGCAGTCTTTGCAACAAGTTCGTTCCTTACCCCAAATTTGCTTAATAAATGGGAAATGGCAAAATGGGCAATGGGAAAGGGTTGAAAACTGTCCTGGCTTAACTCCAACCCCTGAATCCCTAGCTAGTCAGGGTCAATTGGCTCGTCTTTTAGACACTCCCATACCCTTTATTGCTCAGATTGGCTTTTGGCAACCGGAACTTGTGGTCAGTCAGGGACTCTTAGAAACTCTCTCATCCGAACATCTAGAGGCTGTTATTACCCATGAGCAAGCTCACCACCATTACCGAGATACCTTCTGGTTTTTCTGGCTAGGCTGGATTCATCGAATCACCGCTTGGTTACCAAATACAGAGTCATTGTGGCAAGAACTATTGAGTCTACGAGAAATCCGTGCTGACCATTGGGCCGCTAAACAGGTCGATGCCCTATTGTTGGCAGAATCACTGTTGACTATGGTTAGTAGTCCGATGATCACTAAGGAAAATTTCTGTGCTCCCTTTAGTAGACCTGTGCCTCCCAGTCGCTTCCAAGAGAGAATCGATGCACTCTTGACAGAGCCAGAGTCTGCGACTGGTACTAGCTCCTGGCATTAA
>NZ_JAAHFV010000434.1:0-4930 GCF_010672755.1 Moorena sp. SIO1F2 | reverse complement strand
TCGCTAGGGTAAACCCAATGGTTACCGCAGCATCAACAGCATTGCCACCTTCTTTTAAAACGGCTAAACCAGCTTCTGAGGCATAGCGTTCTTGAGAGGAAACCATACCGTTGTTAGCGATAACGGGATGAAAGATATCTTTTCTGCTAAAGATAACTGTGTCTTGAGCAGAGGCGCTGCCAGCACTAATGAAAATTAGAGTAGTCAGACAAGTGATGATGAATTTATATTTTCTAGCTATCTTGCCCATGGGATAGTTGAGGGACTATTTAGGGATTGGAAATGATTTTCGGCTTTCGGAAAGATACTATAACGGTTTCCACCAGCGCTACTAGGGAGTCGGGAGTCGGGAATCGGGAATCGGGAATCGGGAGTCGGGAGTCGGGGGGATTACTTTTGTCTGTTGCCTCTTGCCTCTTGCCTATTCCCTGTTCCCTGTTCCCTACACACAGCCATATATCACTAATCGCACCAAAAGTTTGTACTTAACTTGACAGTAATTTTGACTGCTTAATGATGAGTCTTTAAGGGGTGCAATTAATCCCGACTAAAAAAGTCGGGTATGGTTGACGGACATTTTGAGGTATGTTACTTTTAATCAAGTCTTGACGGAACGTAATTAGAGAGCGTAATTAGAGATATACCCATGAGCCAAGCCACAATTACTCCCAAAACCCAGGCATCTACCGCATTTACCAATTTGAAGTGTAAAGAGTGTGGTGCGGAGTATGAGCCCAAGGCAATGCACGTTTGTGAGGAATGCTTTGGTCCGTTGGAAGTAAAATATGACTACGGTACCCTCAGAAGCCATGTAACCCGGCAGAGCATTGAGGCAGGTCCGAAATCGATCTGGCGCTATCGTTCTTTCTTACCCCTTGCCACTGATAACTATATTGATGTTGGTACGGGAATGACTCCCTTAGTCAAATCGACTCGCTTGGCTAGACGCTTAGGGTTAAAAAATCTCTACATTAAAAATGATGCTGTCAACATGCCCACCCTCAGCTTCAAAGACCGGGTGGTATCAGTAGCTCTAAGTAGAGCAAGGGAGTTAGGCTTCTCAACGGTATCCTGTGCTAGTACTGGAAACTTAGCGAATTCTACTGCTGCGATCGCAGCCCATGCTGGACTCGACTGCTGCGTGTTTATCCCTGCTGACCTGGAAGCGGGTAAAGTGATGGGCACTCTGATTTACAACCCCACATTAATGGCAGTCAAAGGCAACTACGACCAAGTCAACCGCCTCTGTTGTGAAGTAGCCAACACCCACGGTTGGGGATTTGTGAAC
This sequence comes from Moorena sp. SIO1F2, assembly GCF_010672755.1. NCBI lineage: Bacteria > Bacillati > Cyanobacteriota > Cyanophyceae > Coleofasciculales > Coleofasciculaceae > Moorena > Moorena sp. SIO1F2. Next base: position 3,642 of record NZ_JAAHFV010000434.1, on the reverse strand, counting down.
ATTAACCTACGTCCCTACTACTCAGAAGGCTCTAAAACTCTGGGCTTTGAAGTCGCTGAACAACTAGGTTGGCAACTACCGGATCATATTGTTGCTCCCTTGGCATCAGGTTCCCTATACACCAAAATCTACAAAGGCTTCCAAGAATTCATCAAAGTCGGTCTAGTAGAAGATAAATCAGTGCGCTTCAGTGGTGCTCAAGCAGAAGGTTGCTCCCCGATCGCTCAAGCTTTCAAAGAAGGACGGGACTTTATTACTCCAGTCAAGCCCAACACTATTGCTAAATCCATTGCGATTGGAAACCCAGCCGACGGCATCTACGCTTTAGAAATAGCTAAGAAAACTAACGGAAACATTGAATCCGTGACTGATGCAGAAGTTATCGAAGGCATGAAGTTGCTGGCAGAAACCGAAGGAATCTTCACAGAAACTGCAGGAGGTACTACAATTGCTGTACTCAAGAAGTTGGTAGAAGCTGGTAAAATTGACCCCGATGAAACTACAGTAGCCTACATCACTGGTAATGGCTTGAAGACCCAAGAAGCAGTTCAAGGCTATGTGGGTCAACCGTTTATCATTGAACCAAAACTAGACAATTTCGAGCAAGCATTAGAGCGGGCTAACACCCTAGAGCGTTTGGAATGGCAGCAAGTTTTAGTTTAAGCAGTCAGCAGTCAGCAATCAGCAGTCAGCAGTCAGCAGTCAGCAATCAGCAGTCAGCTATCATCTGATTTTATTCAAAAGCATCGATCTAGTAGCGTGGCACAGGCTTCTAGCCTGTGATAACCCATAAGCTGATAACTGATAGCTGATAACTGATAGCTGATAGCTGATTGCTGATAGCTGATTGCTTACCATTCAACCTTCAAAATTGAGAATTCAAAGCAAGATATTGATTATGGCTGTAAAAGTTTTAATTCCTACTCCTTTACAAAAATATACCCAAGAGCAAGCAACAGTAGAATGCGAGGGAACGAATGTTTCTGAACTGATCGAATCCCTGGAAAGTAATTGTCCTGGCATTAAACAACGACTGTGCGATGAGCAGGGTAAACCCCGTCGATTTTTGAATCTCTACGTGAACGGGGAAGATATCCGCTTGTTGGACAATACAGAAACAAAACTCAACAATGGGGATGAAGTGAGTATTGTCACAGCTGTTGCTGGTGGTTAGACAGATACTCAGCACTCAGCACTCAGCACTCAGCAGTTGGCCATTCGCCTTGGTCTTTTGGCCACGCTACGGGAATGGCTTATAGCTTACTGCTTAAAAGATAGAGTAATTTTCAGTAACCTTTGAGCAATATTGCTTATCCTTTCAAGACAATAGGCATGCTAGCAATAGGCAATAGTGATGCAGCCGCTAATGGGATTAACCCCCTTAGGTCTGCGCTGCATCCCGACTCGCGACTCCCTCGGTGCGCTTGACTCCTGATCGGGGAACCTGAGCTGGGCTCTAAATCAGTGAATATTTTGCTGCCGCGATGGCAGTCTGTGTCCCCACAGCAGTTCAGTTCTGGAACTGGCACAACGGCAGTCTGCTATAGTTGCTGGATTTCAGTATATTAAAATTATATTATTAAATCGTATATTAAAAACTATAGCCTCTAGAGTAACTTAGTGACTAAAACTTGGTGAGTGAAACTTGGTGAGTGAAACTTGGTGAGTGAAACTTAGTGAGTGAAACTTGGTGAGTGAAACTTGGTGAGTAAAACTTGGTGAGTAAGTTCGCGGTATTAGCCGACAGACGAATATTCCTTTAGTATATCAGATCAGAAACTAAAACTATAAAATAATTTTTTTTCGTTATTATCATCAGTAGGATTAGTAGTAATAGCTAGGTAGTCTCAGTAGCTCATAGCCATGGGCAATCCTAGAGCTGGTTAACAAAAACCTCAATAATGGTTGAATTTATAAAACACTAAATAGTAATTAAGTAGTTTGCCGCCTTATATCCATGAGACAATCCCTGAAAAACTTCCCCCGACTCAAACGTGTTCTTTTCACTGGAGCGATCGCAACCACAGCAGTTTGGTCTTGGGCAACACCGATTAATGGTAGCTCTGTGGTTGTAGCATTTCAGGATAGCCCCAAAACAATTGTTGATGAAGTTTGGCAAACTGTAAATCGGGAATATGTCGATAACACCTTTAACCAAGTTGACTGGCAAGCGACTAGGCACGAACTCCTCAGCAGAAGCTACGCTTCAAAGGAAGAAGCCTATAAAGCGATTCGGAAAGCCCTAAAAACCTTAGAAGACCCCTACACCCGCTTTTTAGAGCCAGAAAAGTTCCAAGCCTTGACAAACCAAACCGTTGGTGAACTGTCTGGTGTAGGTATTCGCATGGAAATAGAAAAGCAGACCGAGACCCCGTTGATCATTGAACCGATTGAAAATTCCCCAGCGTTTAAGGCAGGTATTAAAGCTGGGGATAGGATTTTAGCTGTAGATAGCAAATCTACGAAAGGGTTAAGTCTCGAAGATGCGTCGGGACTAATCCGGGGTAAAGTGGGAACATCAGTGACTTTGCGGATTGCTCGACCAGGACAGGGAATCTTTGAGATACAACTAACCCGAGCTCAGATAGAAATCCCCTCTGTTCGTTACAGCGTCAAGCAAGAAGGGAATCTGCGAGTGGGTTATATTAGCTTAAATGAATTTAGTTCCCATGCAGCTGAACAAATGCAACGGGCAATTAGGAACCTAAATCAGCAGAAGGTGAATGCTTATGTCCTAGATCTGCGGGGAAATCCAGGCGGATTGCTTTTTTCGAGTATTGAAATTGCCCGGATGTGGATGCAAGAGGGAGAAATTGTTAGCACTATAGACCGGATCGGTGGTAAACAGGCATACACCGCTAATCGAACGGCCTTGACCAATCTGCCCTTAGCGATTCTAGTGGATGGTAACTCGGCTAGTGCTAGTGAGATTCTAACTGGTGCTCTCAAAGATAACAAACGCGCTACTGTTATCGGTTCTCGGACCTTTGGTAAAGCCGCTGTCCAGTCTGTCCATGCCTTATCCGATGGTTCAGGTTTAACGGTGACTGTCTCTCGTTACTACCTACCCAGTGGTGAAGATATTAGTTTAAAAGGAATTGTGCCCGATATTCGCCAAGAGTTGACCCTTGAGCAACGGCAACAGCTATCTCGTCAACCGGGATGGCGTGGCACTAGCAAGGATCCTCAATACGGAAAAGCGATCGCAGTTTTAAAATCAACTACTCCATCTCAGGCTGAAACCCTAAGTCAACCCATAAACTCAGGTAGGGTCTGGTAGAATTGAGAATTGAGAATTAAGAATTAAGAATTGAGAATTGAGAATTGAGAATTAGTTCATTCTACATTCTACATTCTACATTCTACATTCTACATTCTTCATTCTTCATTCCTCATTCTACATTCTACATTCCTCATTCTACATTCCTCATTCTTCATTCTTCATTCTTCATTCTTCATTCTTCATTCTTCATTCTCAATTCTTAATTCTACATTCTTCATTCTTCAGATGTAGCCCACCAACGGATGAATCACAATAAAACAATTGTTGATTAACCATATTTGAATTCGTACTAATTCAATATTTCACCAATCCCACCAGATGTAGGGTGGGCAGTGCCACAGAAAGATTAATTGGCTTGA
>NZ_JAAHFV010000433.1:0-4937 GCF_010672755.1 Moorena sp. SIO1F2 | reverse complement strand
GGCACGTTTAACTCATGATTTTTATGAGGGCTAGACCTTGGTGGTGGTAACAGTACCGAGTCTTGGGTAAAAATGGGACATCAGTTAGCAGCCATGCATCAGGCTGCTACTCCCCAACCTCCAAGCGAGATGGGTAAGTTTGGTTGGAATCAAAATAATACTATTGGTTCCACACCACAAGTTAATCAATGGATGTCGGATTGGGTAGAGTTTTTTGTAGAGTATCGCCTCGGTTATCAGTTTCAGCTAGCACGGCGTCGCAGTGGTCATTTCCCCAAACAAAACCAATTACTGGCAGAAGTTCCTAAATTACTGGATCATCAGCCTCAACCTTCCTTAGTACATGGTGATTTATGGGGTGGTAATGCGGCTATTACCATGGCGGGAGAACCAGTAATTTTTGACCCAGCTACTTATGTAGGCGATCGCGAAGTTGATATTGCCATGACCGAATTGTTTGGTGGTTTCCCAGCAGCATTTTATCGAGGCTATAACGAGGTGTGGCCCTTAGAGCAAGGTTACAAACGGCGGAAAAACCTCTATAACCTTTACCACATCCTCAATCACTTTAATCTCTTTGGTAGTGGTTATGAATCCCAAGCTAACCGGATGATTGATCAGATTTTGAAAGATTAATTCTAATTAATTTGGCTCTCAATAATCTCCTCAATCATTGCTTCTAATTCACCCGTAGGAAGATTGAGGTCATCCAGTGTTACCTGAAATTGGACATAACGTTCATCTAGATCAAAAGCTTCTTCTAGGAAACCACCAAATCCACGGGCTCGTTTGTCTATTTCTAGGAAAACTTCTAAGTCTTCTGAGTAGAGAGAAAAAATGATTTCCAATTCATCCAAGTGACCCTGATACTTACCCATCGGTCGAAACTCGAACTCTTGGACGAATGGATATCTACCCCCGAAGTGAGTATTGTACTGACAATCGATTTCATGAAGTTGAAACCCTAGGTTTTCTAATGCATCAAATACCGCTTGCATTAAGGGGTGTGGATGTACCTCAATGTAATCGATGTCTTTTGGGTCAACGGCAATGGGAATATCTAAGCCAGTACGTAAATATACTGGTTGGCTGGTTAATGTCAGTGGTGTTTCCTCTGGCAGGGGAAACGAAAATGGAATTACTATTTCCTCTTTTGCCTCTAAGTTGAAGCGTTCCGAGAGGCGATATTGCATTAATATGCATTCCTCTGTGATTGCGGTATCTTCTTCTTCCCGCAAGTATTCCGTAACCACATAAATATAAATATCATCAATTTTCTGGGAAACATCTCCCCCAGTAATATAAACTTCCCCTTCTACCATTTCCCCAGGCGCTAGGGAATCAAAGTACAAACGTGTATCTACCTTTGCTGCTCCAATGCCAACCTGAGCTAATAGCTTTTTGAACATAGATTCTAGTTTTTTAGCTAACTTTGCTACTAGCTTAATCTATGATTCTGGAGTTTTAGGGAGTAGGGAGTCGGGAATCGGGAGTAGGGAGTGGGGAGATGGGGAGATGGGGAGATGGGGAGATGGGGAGATGGGGAGATCTTTCAAGGGTAATTATCCCGAAATGATATAATAAAGTTTAAGGTATTTCATCAGTATGATCAACTATATCTAGCATTGAACCTCCCCACCCGTCGCAGGGATGGGTATTCCCGGGCACAACCTATACGGCTGTTAACTCCACGGGCGTAACTTTCCCTGGCCGTAGGCCACGCTACGCGAACGTCCCGAGGGTAGCTGAATGGGGTTAATTCCCAGTTTCTTAAGACCTCGCATTTTAATGTTTACTGCTCCATTTACATCAGCATCATCGTGGTACCCACATTCAGTACATACAAATTTTTCACCTTTTCGATTGTCTGCACTAGTGTGGTGACACTTTGGACATTCAACAGATGTATGTTTGGGGTTAATCTTGATTACTGGAATGCCTGACTTTACAGCCACGACCTCAACCTTTTTAACTAATTCACCCCAGGCGGCATCAGAGATCGCACGGTTAAGACCTCTCTTAGCTGATTGCCCATTGCGGTCGTAACCGCCATTTTCATTTGGTTTAGGTTTACAGCGAGATTTCATACCCTTAATGTTCAGATCTTCAAACACCAGGGCATCTGCGCCATCAACTAGGTTCCTCGCCGTTTCCCAATGGTATGCAGAACGTTTGTTGGCAACCCGTTCATGTAACAAAGCTACCTTACTGAAAGATTTCTTGCGGTTATTTGAACCTTTTTTCTTTCGATTTGCAGCTCGTTGTCTTAATTTTAAACGTCTGGCTTGACGCTTGTATTTCTTAGTATTGGCTGGGTTTTGAACAGTTTTCCCGTTACTAACGCTAACAAGCTTTCTGATTCCTAGATCGCATCCCTTAACACGGCCAGGGTTAATCTCCTTGGCGGTCTTTGCTGGTGAGGCTGGAACCGATTTGTCCTCGATCTGAATACTAACAAACCATCCCCGTGACTTTCGACGAACAGTAACCGACTTCATGGTAAAACCATCGGGTATAGGACGAGAATTGTGAAATTTCATCCATCCTATACCTGGTAAATAGATTCGATTACCATCCAGTTTTACCTGGCCTGGGGCATACTTAAAACTTCGGAATCGCGTACGCCTTTTAGGTTTTGGATATTTTGCCTCTCCCTTGAAAAATTTTGAGAATGCTGTGTCCAACTGTCTCAACATTTGTTGTAAAACAGTTGAATTTATTGATTTGTACCAAGGTCGCTCTTTTTTAAGAGTGGGAAGAGTTGAACTTTGAGCCTCGTAAGCACTTCGCTGAGGATTCTTCTGACTCTTTTTCCAAGGATATCCGATCGAACTTGACTTAAGGACTGAACAAGTTAGCGGGCACGCCTCTCCACGAGTTTTTAAATCACAGTAATTTCCCAGTTTGGGTGATTTAACCTGCTCGTAGGATTCATTTCTGTCTCTTAATAAGTAGTTGTACTGAGCCAAAAGCATATCTAACCATTGGTTCATCACAATTTATTGTTGACGACTTGGAATTATTTTATAGACGTAACCCAGCTGCATAGTATCGACCTCTTTTACTGTGCTATATTAATTATATATTACCGAAATTAAAGTGACAAGAGTATGGCCAAACAAAAATCGAGAAAAGCAGGACGCCCCTGGCTTCATGGCGAACCAAAAACAACACACACTATTAAGGCAACAAATACAGCCTGGAACGGATTAAAGCAATTAGCAGCTAAAGCAGGTTTGAGTTTGTCTGAATATCTAGAATCACTAGGGAAAACTGGTATATTACCTGGTTGATCAATTGTGGCTTACGCCACTTGAGAGGGAAAAGAATATATTCTTTTCCCTCTCAAACTCTCCCTATTCGATAAATCATTATCACTAATGCTCTACTTTACTCGAGTAGGTCTTAACATACTCTCGAAAAAGAAGAGATTGAGCCGCTGAGATTGGTTGGGCTTGAGGCAGATTAATTGGGGTTGGGGACAAATACAGTCAATCCGTTGGGAATACATTCAACTTTGATCGGAGTTATTCCTATGACTTCTCCATCCACAACCACTTTCTGAGGCGGATCTGTGGCTATTTTGATACTGTGGGTTCGGACATGATGAATATTGTCTTGGTTGGGTGCCAGGTTAACCAACGCGGCACCAAAGGCATTGACCATTGATGTGACCGCCTGAAGTTTTGTGTCTACTTTGGCCATGGTGACATCTAGTAACCCGTCATCGTAAATAACTTCACCCATTCCTTGGGCTAACACTGAGGTAGGGGGAGCCGCGTTAGCCACAGTAATAGCCCCCACATCAACTCGATAGATCTGGTCTTCAATTTCCACAGCCGCATCAAATAGCTCTTGTTCATCCAGTTGTTGCCATCCCGCTACCAGATAGGCCAGTACCCCCCACTGATCCTTGAATTCTCGGCTGGCTTTATCCACCATTTCTGCTTCAAAACCGATTCCGGTTAATAAAATCATGGGGGTGTCGTTACAGCGAGCCGCATCAATCACTTTGGTATAGCCTTCGGAAATGATGCGACAGGCGGCGCGAATGGGCATTACTCTGCCACCAATGCCCAAGGCCTGACAAAAGGCATTAGCGGTTCCTCTGGGAATAATGCCGAGGGGAATATTGGTATCAATCAGCTGACTGGCAACGGCGGATACGGTGCCATCACCGCCAGAGGCAATGATAAGATCGGCGTGGGCTGCGATCGCCCCTTGGGTCAATTCTTCCGCTGTAATTTCTGGAGTGGTTTGATGGATCTCGAGATTGAAATGGCCACCCAGCATGTTTTCAATAATGGTGAGTTCATGATCGGAGTCTCCTTGACCGGCCACTGGATTAAAAATAAGGTGAGCCACTTGGGTTCGCGCTAGGGCACTGATGACCAGTTCTGCAGTAGCTAAGTTGGTGGCGATCGCTACATCATGGGCATCACAAATCCTTAACAGAGGCTGAATATCAGGTTCATGGGATTTAGCATAGAGTGCATCGATGAAGAAAAATACAGCACAGACCTTTCCCTCCGCCACCGCTGCAAACAACTGGGCATCTCCACCAATAGGACCAGGGAGTAAGCAATCAACCGGTAAGCCAGTGGAGTTTTGAATTTGTTTCCCTGTGTTCCCTGTAGCAATTAAGGTGTAGCGAGAGAAAACGATTTGGTGGCCCTTGACAAATGCCACTATATCATTTTTATTGTTGTCGTGGGCAATCAGGGCAATACTTGCAGGCATACTACTGTACCGGAACTCAAAACCGAAATTATCAAAGGCCAATGGGCAAATGACCTAATATTTCCGTCATTGTAAAGCGTTTATTCCAGTTGTGTAGTCAGGCTATGGATAACTCGATACTAAGTTGCCGTCAAAGGTAAAACTTTCTCTTTCCCAAATCTCCCTATCTCCCTATCTCCCCATCTCCCTATCTCCCA
>NZ_JAAHFV010000432.1:0-4944 GCF_010672755.1 Moorena sp. SIO1F2 | reverse complement strand
AATTTGGTCAGAAGTTACCGCAAAAATAAGGCAGCCTTTATGGTTGGTCGGCTATGGGTAAAAGGGTTAAAACTTTATGATTAAGGCTGCCTTATTTTAAGGTTTCGTCTCCGGGTTGATTTTTTTTGACTTTAACTAAATAGTCATTCCCTGACTCGACGATAGCTGCCAGAGTTTTTTTTTGACAATGAAGAGCATCAAAAGTAAAGACTACGGAGATGAAACCTTGAACAGTGGAGCCTTATTACAAAAGATTTAACCCTTTTCTGCATAACCGATCACCCATAAAGGCAGGGCTATTTCATTCTAAATAGGTTTTTGAGTGTGTTAAGGCTAAAGCCAGCCCGACGCTGGGCTTGAGCCATATTTTGAAAACCATTGTCCCGATATAAATTCAGGGCAAAGTTGCGTGCCAGTGCCCAAATTTGTACCAGAGGTGGGGTACGAATCCGTGAAGCATCTTCCCCTTGAGTTACCGATACGGACATAATGCACTTTGTTCTCCACTCCCCAATAGCCTCGAATCCGTTTGGCAAAAGCGTCAGCCGTATCGATAAATGAGGCAACAAAGAGCGCGAGTTTCGTGGGAAACTTCAATCAGAGAAGCCCGATAGATTCGACGTTCACCACTCCACTCGAATCAGGGTGCTCAGCCGAGGGAAAATCAGGTATACCATCAAGTTGATCACGCTTTACTGACGGTGCGTTTTTCAATCCGACCATGCCCCTTATTGATCTGCTTTACGGTCTGTTGGGCTTGAAAGTTAGCTTTGACAGCACTCAGTAACCTCGATTGGTTTCCTTTGAGTGCTCCCTTGGTAATCGTTCCCGCTCTCGAGGATGACCTTAGCCGTTTTTTTGGGTGCTGATGGCATCAAAGGCGAACACCACACCCTTGAGAGCCATCTGTTGGATAAATGCTGGTAAGGCGGTAATTTCATTCGTCTTTGAATCCACCTCATAGGGACACAGAATCAGTCGAAGTTCCACAATGTAAGCCGTAACCAGCATAATGGCCGGATGAGAATCCACCTGTGGGTCATCGCTGATGGCTTCATAAGACCCCCGTAGCACAAAGCCCATCGGTGGCAATGGTTTCTCCGGGCAGGGTCAGAAGTTACCGCAAGAATAAGGCAGCCTTAATCATAAAGTTTTAACCCTTTACCCATAGCCGACCAACCATAAAGGCTGCCTTATTCTAAGGTTTCGTCTCCGGGTTGAACCCCAAAAAACCGAGATAAACAGGCGGAATACATCAGATATTCCACCCGTAGCAACGTCCGTCGAATCGTGCTGTAGGACGGTAAGCGTCCTTTAGGAGGTGAAAATAAAGCAACCAATTGATCGTATTGAGGCTTTCAACCAATCCCCAATGGCAAGAAACCCTCGATTGCCCGCCGCAACTGCCAGGGTGAATAATGCGGTGGCATTGGGCTTGACTATGGCGCTGCCGAAGCAGTGCGCCGACTATCTGGCAGGTAGGCTTTGGCTGCGACAATGGCAGGTTGAGACATCTAAAGATCCCTATCACAGACGGCTTCAATATCAGATCAGTTCCTCAATTAGAATGAAATAGCCCTGCCCATAAAGGCTCCACTGTTCTACGGGAACTTCAAAACCAGTTAAATCTAATAAGTTAATTAAGTCGCGAACGACGGGAATTTCGCTTTCCCGTTTGTTTTCCATCATTTTTACCCCTAAAACTAATCTTCTTTGATGAGCAAAAGCCGAAACACAGTTGATAAAGTTTTGTTGCGCCTGATCGTAGTTACTCACGGTATTTTTGATACTTTTACCATCCAGGGATATCCATTCATTAGATGGAATTATACTATATTGTTTACTCCATTGATTAAATACAATTTGGAGTTCTTCGTAATCTAAATTAATCATGACCCTTCTGATTGCTGAATAAGAAGGAACACGAGCACAAGGAATTTTCAGTCTACTAATTAATTCTGTGCGGTGGCGTTCCACAAATCTACCCAATTGTCGATAACCCCAATAACCACTCATCATCCCCATAATGATAATTAGAAGCACTAGCCATAGAGGCGGACGTTGACCATGAGGACTGCGATGATCAGGTATTTCTTTAAGATAGTCGATTAAGCTTTTCTCCATAATTTGGGTATATAATGGAAATTATGCCATTTTTTCGGGCTATTGCTTCACTATACACCTTTTTACTCTATAATGAAACAGCCCTGCTCCTGAGAGGGGGAGCATTTTGACTCTTAATCATTCATGCAACAAAGCCAAATTTATATATAGATTTTCTCAATCCAAAAGCAGTAGCCAAGCTTCTGTGTTGAGGAACCAACAGTCAGGAAAACTTATGACTCATACCCAAATTACTGATACCCTCTCGATTGGCGATCGCTGCCCACTCACCCTGATTGGTGGTCCGTGTGTGATTGAATCGGAAGACTTTACCTTAAAAATGGCAGAGGAGATCCATAAAGTATGCGATCGCTTAAATATTCCTTTCATCTTCAAGTCTTCCTTTGACAAAGCCAATCGAACTTCAATCAACTCCTTTCGGGGACAAACCCTAGACACAGGTCTAGACATTCTCCAGAAAGTTAAACAGAAGGTGGGTGTGCCAGTGCTTACCGATATCCACGAAAGTCACCAAGCTGCAACGGTTGCTGAAGTAGTCGATGTCCTGCAAATCCCAGCTTTTTTGTGCCGCCAAACTGACTTGCTAATCGCTGCGGCTGCCACAGGTAGGGCAATTAATGTCAAAAAAGGTCAGTTTCTTGCCCCTTGGGATATGAAGCATGTGGTCACCAAACTGGAAGCTGGGGGAGGCAAAAATATTTTACTCACTGAGCGGGGTACTAGTTTTGGTTACAATACCCTAGTGGTAGACTTTCGCTCCCTCCCTCAGATGCGCGAGTTAGGTTATCCTGTGGTTTTTGATGCCACTCATAGCGTCCAAATGCCAGGAGGAAAGGGAGATCAATCTGGTGGACAGCGGCACTTTGTTCCCTATTTGGCCAGAGCTGCGGCTGCCGTTGGCATTGATGCTCTGTTCATGGAAATTCATCAAAATCCTGACATCGCCCTTAGTGATGGTCCGAATATGGTGCCATTGGCGGAACTGGAAAATGTCCTCAAGGGAATTCTGAATGTTCGTGCAGCTTTGGACGCTACAATTGGGTAAAATTGGCGGATAAATTTGCTATGAATAACATCCCTGAGACTGAATTACAAGCACGTTTATCCCAGGTGAAACTGCTAGCCCTAGATGTAGATGGAGTCATGACCGATGGCGGACTTTACTACACAGAAAGCGGTGAAGAACTCAGAAAGTTTAATGTCAAAGATGGCATGGGAATCAAGCTACTCCAACAGACTAAAATTGAGGTAGCTGTTATTACCAATAGCAGTTCTAGAGCAACCCGACATCGAGTCCAAAAGCTAGGAATTAAGTACAGTTTTTTTGCCGTTGAAGATAAGTTAGCTGTCCTCAAAGAACTCTGTGAACAGTTAAGTTTATCTCTTTCCCAAGTCGCCTATGTTGGTGATGATATCATTGATTTAGCCGTTCTGAAAGCTGTAGGATGTCCCCTAACTGTTGCTGATGGGATACCAGAAAACCAAGACACTGCTGTGTATGTTACCAAATTAGCAGGTGGGCAAGGAGCGGTTCGAGAAATATGTGAGCTCTTGATCAAAGCACAGGTTTAAGGTAAGTATTCAGCTATCAGCTATCAGCTATCAGCGATTAGCGCTACGCGCACGCTACTTGAGGTGCTATCAGCCCCCGCAGCCTAGAACTTAAACGCTACAGCTGAAGCAAAAGCTCAGTTTATGCCCGTAGCAAGTATAGAAGACTATCCCGATTTAAAAGATAATGTCTGAAAGGGTTAGTAGGCAATATTTCTCAAGTAGTAAGCCTATGGGCTACGCCCACGCTACGGGAACAGCTGGGTTTTGAATTAAACTGGTAAGCATTCCTACTCACTTCCAAGCTTTTCTATGAAAATTATGCAGCTGGTAGGTTGGAACACGAGCAGGAGTTAAGAGCAGCAATCAACAACCTTGAACTGCAAGCCCAGCGATATATGGACTTATATCATCAGGTGTTACAAGATTAGAATGCGATCGCATCCGTCAACAGCACTATCAGATCACTATAGAAAGTTATATAGCAATCCGTATTTCTTTAAATTAGGATTAGAGAGAGTATATTAATAACTCTGGCAAAGTAAAATAACGATCCCTGATATCTATTTAGTTAGTATGTATTGATAGCTAGTAGCCAGATATAATTATTTGAAGAGGTTATCACCTTGAAAACCATTGCTCTCATTGAGGAAAATTGGAATGGACATCGTCCAACATACCTCAAGGTTTTCACCAAAACGTTACTTGAGCTTGGTCATCAAGTAATAGCCTTCTGCCCAAAACCATTAGAATTAACTGAATGGGTTGCCTTTAACTGCCCTAACTATCAAGAGCAATTCCAGGTTTTTCAATTTCAAAGACCAGAGCCTAGCTCATTTGGGATCAATGGAATTCGCACAGCCCTGAATGCATTAAAACGTTGGTACTACGCCAAAGCTAGCATTCAGTATGCTTCATCAAAAATTGGTAAAGTACCCGATCTAGTATTTTTTCCCTGGCTTGATAGCAGGGTAATCGCATCTAAATCGACCCTCAAAATGCTCTAACACTCCCTAAAACTTGATTATCCTCTGAACTGACCAAAGTCAACTAATTGAGTGGTCTTGCACCGGTTCGGCGTTTATGATCTAGGGCGTGTCATCAATTAAGCCAGATTACGGCAGCAGCCAGATAAATTGCTCCTAGAAAGTTCTTGGCTCGCTTATCGTAGCGCGTCGCGAACGCGCCCCGCGTGACCAAAGGTCAATCCCTCGATATTGCTTGAGTCGGGCAAAGAAATTCGTGGCGCAGATGTCGTGCTTTGTACAA
>NZ_JAAHFV010000431.1:0-4968 GCF_010672755.1 Moorena sp. SIO1F2 | reverse complement strand
ATCCCGCACTGCCCCTAACTGGACAGTGCGGGATTTACGCAATAGTACAACCCAACCTACTAACGGTTCCCTACTCAGGTTGGGCATGGAACAATCTATTCCTATTGGTAGTGGCAGCATCTTAATGAATCGGTTAAGAGGTAGCTATAGTTTCTATATCCCTGTAGAATTCACCAACTTTACCGAAGGACCTCAGGCTCTTGCCTTTAACATTCAAGGGGGCACTATCTTGGGGGATTTACCTCCCTATGAAGCTTTTATTGTTGGTGGTAGTAACTCCGTGCGGGGGTTTGCTGAGGGAGACCTAGCATCAGGACGTAGCTACCTTCAGGCTACGGCAGAATATCGCTTCCCAATTTTCTCAGTCATAGGGGGTGCTCTATTTGTTGACGCTGGCACTGACCTTGGTTCTGCTGGTTCTGTTCCTGGTGAACCCGGTGAGCAGAGAGATTTACCCGGTACTGGTCTCGGTTACGGTCTTGGGGTTAGAGTGCAGTCACCACTTGGTCCGATTCGGGTAGACTTTGGTTTGAATACCGAAGGGGACAGTCGTCTTCACTTTGGTATTGGAGAGAAGTTTTAATTGTTAATTGTGAATTGTTAGTGGTTAATTGTGAATTGTTAGTGGTTAATTGCGAATTGTTAATTGGGATTTGTGATTGGTTAATTTCAATTTTCAATTTTCAATTTTCCAGCATTTATTGATAGAAACTTGACCAAAAAACATGTCTTCAGTATATTACACCTTGGCTGGTATGTTTGAACGCTCTGGTGTCGGACTGCACAGCGGTATTTCAACCTACGTAAGGGTACTACCAGCAGCTGCGGGAGTTGGGCGATATTTTGTGCGGGTTGACCTACCAGGTAAACCGGTTATTCCAGCAAACATAGATGCAGTTTCAGGTACCACACTGTCTACGGAACTCTCCACATCAACCCAGTATGGAAACGCTACCGTTCGTACTGTGGAACACCTTTTAGCTGCACTGGCTGGTAGTGGTGTGGATAATGCTCAAATTGAGATTGATGGTCCAGAAGTGCCTCTTTTAGATGGTTCGGCGAAGGTTTGGCTGGAAGCTATCCAGGAGGTGGGAGTAGTAGCAGCAGGGGTTCAAGGCATCGACGGTAAACCATACGATAGTTTTACCCCCGGACAAGTTCGAGGTACCCTAACACCCCCTCACCTCCTAACTGCCTCAGGAAGAACACCTATTCCTTTTGTATTAAACGAGCCAGTCTCGGTTTATCACGGAGATGCCTTTGTAACGGCTCTACCAGCACCCAAAACTCGATTTACCTATGGCATTGACTTTGCGTTACCAGCTATTGGTAAACAATGGTATAGTTGGACTCCAGAACAGGACAATTTTGCTGATGCGATCGCACCAGCTCGTACCTTTGGCTTGGCTGATCAAATTGACCAGCTGCGCGATCGCGGTTTAATTAAAGGTGGTAGCTTGGACAATGCTCTGGTTTGTGGTCAACAGGGATGGGTTAATCCCCCCTTACGATTTTCAAATGAGCCAGTGCGTCATAAACTTTTAGACTTAGTAGGGGATTTGAGTTTATTAGGACGTTTTCCTGTCGCTCACATCCTCGCCTATAAAGCTAGCCACCATCTCCATGTCCAACTTGCCAAAAAGCTGGCTGAACGCATGGGTTGCAAGTTAAATACAAAGAAGGTTGAACCTTTAAAAATTAATAAATTAACCTGCAATCTGTAATTCTATTAAAATACGCTTATGTCCACACTGACTGACGTTAACACGCCAAATAACTCTACCGGAAGTACCCAGGAGCTCAATGATGACTCATCGACTAAAACAGTTCTAACCGTCGAAGACATTCATAAACTACTCCCCCATCGGTATCCTTTCGCATTAGTTGATCGGATTATTGACTATGTTCCAGGTAAACGAGCTGTAGGTATCAAGAATGTTACCTTCAATGAACCTTTTTTTCAAGGACATTTTCCTGGAAGACCGTTGATGCCTGGGGTGATGATAGTCGAAGCTATGGCTCAGGTTGGGGGGATTGTATTAACCCAAATTCCCGATAGTCCTGATGGATTATTCGTATTTGCAGGGATTGACAAAGTTCGTTTTCGGCGTCCCGTAGTGCCAGGAGATCAACTGGTGATGACTGCGGAACTGTTGTCCATCAAGCGCCGTCGTTTTGGTAAGATGCACTCAGTTGCAACTGTTGATGGTAAGAAAGCAGCAGAAGGCGAACTTATGTTTTCTATAGTGGATTAAAACATAATTAGTAAGAGCAAAGGAAAGTTATTGGGTTGTTCACCTTTGCCCCTCGGTTTAGGATAGGTTATTTGGTTGTTCGCGTAGCGTGCGCGTAGCGCATAAGTTATTTAGTTGTTTATTTAGTTGTTTGCCTTTGGCCTTCGGTTCAGGGTAGGTTATTTTGTTGAAATACTTGGCTTTGGAGGTTAAACGTTAATGTTCTATTTTAGCACTAAAACCTGGAACACTAAACATTAACCCTTAAACCGGCAACAGTCAACCTTAATCTTTCAACCTGCAACCTTAAAGCTGCAACCTGCAACCTTTAACCTTTAACCTGCAACCTGCAACCTGCAACCTGCAACCTGCAACCTGCAACCTTAAAGCTGCAACCTGCAACCTGCAACCTGCAACCTTTAACCTGCCAGTATTGTTAGTCATTGGTCACTTTGGTGTTTGGAAAATTGGCAACACTTATTCATCCTACTGCTGTTATCCATCCTGGTGCTGAACTACACCCGACAGTTCAGATTGGTGCCTACGCGGTGATCGAAGATAATGTGAAAGTTGGCCCAGAAACAACCATTGGTGCCCATGTGGTTCTTTCTGGACCAATGGAGATCGGAGCCAGGAATCAAATCTTTCCAGGAGCAGTACTGGGTTCGGAACCCCAAGACCTTAAGTATGATGGTGCTCCTAGCTGGGTGAGAATTGGTGATAATAATCTAATTCGAGAGTACGTCACCATTAACCGAGCCACCGGGGCGGGAGAAGCAACCGTAATTGGCAATGGCAATATGCTAATGGCTTATAGTCATGTTGCTCACAATTGCGTGATTGAAGATTCTGTAATTATCGCTAATGGCACTGCTATAGCAGGTCATGTTTATATTGAGTCCCAGGTGAGAATTAGTGGGGTCTTGGGGATTCATCAATTTGTCCACATTGGACGTCTAGCTATGGTGGGTGGGATGAGTCGCATTGACCGAGATGTTCCACCCTATATGCTAGTTGAGGGGAATCCATCCCGAGTGCGATCGCTTAACTTAATCGGTCTTAAACGGGCTGGACTGACAACTGGTGAGATTAGACAGCTAAAAAATGTCTTCCGGAAGCTCTATCTTTCAGGAGAACCGTTCACTCAAGCCCTCCAAACCCTGGAATTGCCACCAGATAATCCACATGTGCAGCACCTGCATCAGTTTTTGCAGTTGTCTCTAATGGAAGGTCGTCGGGGTTTAATTCCTGGTCGTCGCTGAAAAGGGTAAAGGTTTTTAAGGTTTATTTCAAATTCCTTTCACCTTTAACCTTTACCCTTTCCTAGCCGATTTTAGGGATTATTAATTAAGAAAACAGGAGATTAAAGCACAAAATCTGCCTCTGTAATGTCACCAGAATCTACACCAGTCAAGACAGCTAATGGTTGATTATTTATGGTGGTGATTATGGTATCGTCATTTTGTTCAAAAATCGAAATCTGACCAAAGGTCAGACCATCTAACTGCAACAGATCTTCGCCATCGGTAAAGTCAGTGATGGTGAGTTTGCCTACTGTTGACAAGACAAAGGTATCTTGCCCACTGCCACCAGTTAAAATGTCATCTCCTGGGCCACCGATCAGGGTATCGTCATCATCTCCGCCTTCGAGGGTATCCTGACCATTGCCACCTTTGAGGGTGTCATGACCGTCCCCTCCAAACAGTTTATCGTCACCGTCACCACCGTCGAGGTAGTCTTCCCCAACAAAGCCTCGAAGAGTATCTTGACTGTTAAGCCCTTTGATAATATCGTCACCTCCGCCACCTTCAAGGATGTCATTGTTGGAAGTACCGATTAGAGTAACACCAGCTTCCTCGAAGCTAAGGTTGTCAAGGGCGAAGCGGAAAGCAGCGGCATCATTGAAATCGATCACAACCCGGTCTATTGGTGTATCACTATCAGAAAGGGAGAACAGAGCCTCGGTAAAGCTTGGCTGTGAACTAGTATCGACTGCGATCGTATTTACCAATGTGGAGCCATCATCAAACAGTTCCACTGTAAAACCAGGTGTGAGAGTAGCAAAGGTACTCAGCGCCACCCCAAACTCAAGGTCGGAAACCGGTGCATCAAAGTCAAGGGTTAGGATTCCGGCGGCATTACCTTCCAGACTCGGATCCTGTACAAAGGAAATTGAGCCTGGACCGGAGGAAGCATAATTGGCATCCGTTGAATCTACCCCACCTACTTTGAAATCAAATGTGACCCCCATGAAACTTAGGTCATCAACGGGTTGAAAAGGCAGTTCATCAAAGGTCAAAACTGTTGTGTTAGTGGAATTGGTAGACATGTTTATTTCCCCTAAAAAATAATTAATTTTTCATTGCACCCTATAGTATGAAGATTGTGATTTTACCTTGATGTAATTAGCGCAAATCACTAATGATTTTCTTCATTTGTTTTTATTTTGCTTTATTGTGAGTTTAAAATTATGAAATTTGGATGAATTAAATAAATATTTTTAATGAATATTATGTGAATTTATCAAAAAAATTGGTAAGCATTCAGCTATCGTAAGTATTCAGCTATCAGCTATCAGCTTAAATTTCCGTTCCCGTAGCGTGACCAACGGCCAATCCATCCACTTCTGCACAAGCCGGTCTACCATCTCCCCATCTCCCCATCTCCCCATCTCCCCATCTCCCCATCTCCCCATCTCACCATCTCCCCATCTCCCCATCTCCCCAAAGCGCCA
>NZ_JAAHFV010000430.1:0-4976 GCF_010672755.1 Moorena sp. SIO1F2 | reverse complement strand
TCTACTTCAAAGACCAGTAAGCATACTGGATCGATGAAGCAACTAGGGAAGATGAAGCGTCAAAAATCACGCTCATCAGACGGGTCTGCTGAAACCCCGTCCCTCTACAGGGCGGGGTAGTTCATTTGTCTGATTTAATTAGCGCAGGCAGATCCCGCCGTTAGTGAAGCTGGCTTTATAAGCAAACGGGGGCTCTTTGACCTAAGCAAATAATTGACCTAAGCAAATAGCCAGGGCTGGGATGGGTGAGGCTGAGATTGGGGAGAAGCCCACTCTTACCAGACACAGAAGTTTCAGAGTATTTCACATAAAAAAAATTAGGATAGGGAGATGTGGGTGGTTTCAGGTCACTGGCTTGACTGGTAACCAAAATTTATTTTGTGTGTTTTTATTATATTTTATTTGTTATTGCTCCTTTGTAATCAGCCGAAAGTCTCGCGGCAGCAGAAATGACACGTGACCAATGACTAATCACCAATGACTAAGACTAATGACTAAAATCAGGAATAGCTAAAGAACTGTTACAGTTCTTGACAAAGTAGCCAGACAGGTATGAACTCGATGATAGCATTCCCTTGAATGCCTTATTATAGACACGAGAAAAAAACTATGGCAGAAGAACTGACGGGACAAACTCCCATATTTGGTGGTAGCACTGGCGGATTGCTGACCAAAGCTGAAGTTGAAGAAAAATACGCTATCACCTGGACAAGCTCAAAAGAGCAAGTGTTTGAAATGCCTACTGGTGGCGCTGCCATCATGAATGAAGGGGAAAACTTGCTCTACTTAGCTCGTAAGGAACAGTGTCTGGCATTGGGAACCCAACTGCGGACGAAATTTAAGCCCAAAATCGAAGACTATAAAATTTACCGGGTTTATCCCAATGGTGAAATCCAGTTTCTGCATCCTGCAGATGGGGTATTCCCAGAGAAAGTCAACGAAGGGCGTCCCTATGCAGGGAAAATAGACCGCAATATTGGCAGCAACCCAGAACCTGTAACTATCAAGTTCAGTGGGAAGGCACCTCACGAGGTTTAGTTCATCAGTGATAAGGTAAAGGGGAAAAAGTTGAACGTTGTGACCAACAGTTTCAGCTGTTTGCCGAATTTTTAACCTTGAGCTGAGAAAGACCATGATTTTCCCAGATTTTTCCCAATTTTCAACCGTAGCTCAACAAGGTAATTTTGTACCGGTAACCCAGGAGTGGGTGGCGGATTTAGAAACGCCAGTTTCTGCCTGGTATAAGGTCTGTGCTGGTCAACCCTACAGCTTCTTGTTGGAATCGGTAGAAGGTGGGGAAAATCTGGGACGTTACAGTTTACTAGGTTGTGACCCCCTGTGGGTATTGGAAACTAGGGGAAATCGCACGACTCAGACCAACCGGGATGGCTCAGTCACAGTATTTGAGGGAGACCCCTTTGAAACCTTAGCGAATTGTCTGAAATCCTATCAACCTGTAAAGTTACCCCAATTGCCGCCAGGAATTGGCGGTTTGTTCGGTTTTTGGGGTTATGAGTTAATTCGTTTTTGTGAATCCCGTGTGCCAATTTATCCCCTAGAGTCCAATGACTTGCCCGATGGATTGTGGATGCAAGTGGACAACCTGATTATTTTTGATCAGGTCAAGCGTAAGATTTGGGTGATCGCTTATGCTGATCTACGACATGCCCAAGGAGATTTAGAGGCAGCCTATCAAAAAGCATGCGATCGCGTTCGTACTCTGGTCAACAAACTACAAGGGCAGCTCTTAGGTAAGGACACAGTACTCCCATGGACACCTCCAGATAGTGCTACTCAAGAACTGTCTTATATCAGCAATACAGACAAATCCCAGTTCTGCGCTAATGTCGAAAAAGCGAAAGACTATATCCGAGCTGGGGATATCTTTCAGGTGGTATTGTCCCAGCGCCTCTCGACAGAATACAAGGGTGACCCTTTTGCCCTTTACCGTTCCCTAAGGCTGATTAATCCCTCCCCCTACATGGCGTATTTTAACTTTGGGGACTGGCAAATCATTGGATCTAGCCCAGAGGTAATGGTAAAGGCAACAGCTTCCCGAGAGGAAAAAATCCAGGCAACGTTACGACCAATTGCTGGAACTCGACGTCGGGGTCAAACTCCTATTGAAGACGAAGCTCTAGCTCAGGAGTTACTCGAAGATCCAAAGGAAATTGCTGAACACATTATGTTGGTTGACCTGGGTCGGAATGACCTGGGTCGTGTGTGCAAGAGTGGTACAGTCAGAGTTGATCAACTGATGCTCATTGAGCGCTACTCCCACGTTATGCATATTGTTAGCAACGTAGTAGGGGAGCTGGATGCTAGTAAAACAGCTTGGGATTTACTGAAAGCTTGTTTCCCTGCGGGGACAGTGAGTGGAGCCCCCAAAATTCGGGCAATGGAAATCATTCAGGAACTGGAACCAGAACGTCGCGGGCCTTACTCGGGTGTCTATGGCTGGTACGATTTTGAAGGTCAGCTCAATAGTGCGATCGCAATCCGGACTATGGTAGTTCGCTCATGTGGTTCTGGTAAACATACCGTGTCA
The DNA here is from genome assembly GCF_010672755.1 of Moorena sp. SIO1F2. Lineage (NCBI taxonomy): Bacteria > Bacillati > Cyanobacteriota > Cyanophyceae > Coleofasciculales > Coleofasciculaceae > Moorena > Moorena sp. SIO1F2. The sequence goes on along the minus strand of NZ_JAAHFV010000430.1, from coordinate 2,428 downwards.
GTGCAAGCTGGTGCTGGCTTGGTAGCAGATTCTGACCCAGAAAAAGAATATCAAGAAACCCTCAATAAAGCTAGAGGCTTACTAGAGGCTATCCGCTGTTTAGACTTTGAGTAGTAAGCTATCAGCTAGGCGCGCCCCTAACCACTAACCGCTAACTATTCCTTGACAGGGTTAACTACAATCATGCTAGCTTCTTGCCGTCGGATAGCTACTTCTGTGGTGGAACCAACTCTAATGTGTAACGGTCCCCCAAACCAGGCTGAGCGCAACACTTGTACCTGTCTATCAGGAATAATGCCAATTGCTTCTAGTCGATTAGTGAGACCTTCGACCTGCAAACCGATCTGAACTTTCTCGATAATGGCAAGCTTTCCAGGTTTTAATTCCGCTAAAGTCAAGTCGCTTCGCTCCAATTCAAAATTCAAAATTATTAATTCAAAATGACAATCAGTGGGGGCTTGTACCCAGAATTAAAAAATTGCCAAATTTATGATTTTATTTATTTTGAAGTTTGAATTTTGAATTTTGAATTACCACTAGGGGTCATTTAGTTAATTATTAATTTGCAGGCTAAGGTATTGTATCTTTTTTTGTGCTTCAAACAAAATAAAGCCTTTTTGGAGCATCAATTATTATTAAAGGAACATCCCTCTTTTCTTGAAATCGACGTCTTTGGTGGAGTGCCAACAAGAGAATAGGTGATTTAACTAAGTGTCAGTCACCTTACTCTCTTGCTTAGCTATCGGCTTTCGCCTCCGCTGCGCGATCAGAAACTCTTGTCTCCAGTCAGAGTTAAGAGGACCATACTCCACTAGCAATCTTTTGCAGTGGGGCTAGATGAGGTGTCTGGCATAGGAAATAGGCGAAAAATGCCCCGCCACAAGCACCAAGCAAGAAACCACTGGCAAATTCACTCCAGCCTTCTTTAGTTCCTAAGTCTTCTGGTGGATTGGGTGTGGTCAATGTTGCCTTAGGTTTGCCGGAGCCAGCCGCTCCATAAATAGATAAAGCAACTGTCAGAAGAGCCACTAAGCCAACTGTTGCCAGTAAACCAGCTGTGCTGGCATAGTCTGTCCCACGTAACGGACCTAGTAAGGCAAACGGTCCATACAGAAAGTAGCCATGAGCCATACCAACTTCTAGACCCCGGCGATTGGCTGAGAGCCCTTTACGGTAGGCTGGCAAGTTGTTGATGAAAGCTTTTGTGAAAGCAGAGGAATTAATTGGTGTGGCTAGATTACCCACTTGGGGATCTCCACCATGGTCAATTACATCCATCGTCATTGTAAATTTATCTCCTATAAAATCGGATAAACCCCTTGAGTAGTAATACTTTAGGGGGGAGAAAAGGAACTGAAAGAATCAGCACGAGTAATCGTCGCTGAGAAGTGCATCCTCTCGTAACGAATTATACGAGATATTGTTCTTGTTCCTAACCTTCTTAGTCAATGGCAAAAATTTTAGCCTTAGTTCTTTACGGTAAAATCACCTTTGCCAAACCATTGTAATAACCTAAAACCAACGGTTTTGATGACTAACCCCCTTTTAGCTTATTAGGTTTTTGTCACAAAAAGTAATTAATTTTTGTAAAGTTTATTGGGCAATTTTTGTTAAAAATCTTAATAATTATCGGACTGGCATAAACTTTCCAGTAATCTGAGCCATTGAAGAAACTGGGTCGTTGATATAAGGGCGGGTTGGGATCACCCCTCCCATGCTCCGAGGTGAAACGGGAAGTTAACCCAAATTGACTGGACTTGTGTCCTTTTGTCTAGGTCAACTAAAAATGTTGATGTCAATAGAGGGATGGCAGACTGATTAGAATTGACGCCATCAAAGACTCAGCAAGGGCAGAAGCAATCATCAGGTTTTTGCCACAGGTTGTCTCGGAAATTCCGAGGTAGATCAAGGTATTTCATAGTCGTGAACCATGATAGGATTAACTTGTCGAAAAAATCGATAAGCACCTACACAGAATTAATTACCTACTCCAAATTTCTGTAACCCTTACCCTGCAAGGCTTTGAGTTTATGAAAATGTGCAATTAATTTTGTTTACCTGCTTAGCTTCCTCCGCTGGGCATGCCCCACAACGAACATGCGCAGCATGAGTGTGGGATGAATCGCGGAGCATTAACTCGCTATAAACAGCCTGAAAAACGTTATACTAAAAATAGTAGGGAAAACAAATTAAGAGCTAACCGCCACCTACGTGCTTAAAAATAGAACTTATTGTATTGTTCCGGCGCGGAGGGGCATCCCGTGTCGTTAATAAAGCTTACCGAGTATCCTAAGCGATGGCTGGAGTTGGTAAGAAGCCCACACTGTAATCTTCGGCGAAGCCGACGCTACGCGAACGATAAGCGTGTGGGAGTATGTCACTAATCTACCCCCTTACTAGAGGGGTAGATTAGTGACATACTCCCACA